>JAUXDV010000295.1 GCA_030620735.1 Gammaproteobacteria bacterium | reverse complement strand
TGCCGTTTCTATCCCACCTGCTCCAGCTATATGCTCGAAGCGATCGAACTTCATGGTGTCGTGCGTGGTTTCTGGATGGGGCTGCGGCGGGTTTCACGCTGTCATCCCTATCATGAAGGCGGCGTTGATCCTGTTCCCGGCAGTGACCTCGAGAGGGAGTATCAACGGCAGCAGGAGCATGAACACAAATGTTCATAGCTGCGGACGATGATGCCTTTCGCCGGCAATTCAGCGACGGCCTGTCGCAGATGCTCTCGGCGCATTTATCCTGGTGCTGGCAAACTCTCTGCAGGGAGACGAACTGCGTCAGCCTCTGCTGCATGCTCTTGAGAAAAATTTTGACGCAATGAAAACCGCGGGGCAGGGGAGTGACGATGATGAGAGCGTCTTCGCAATCCTGGCCGCAGAGGGTATCGAGGATCAGCAGTGTTGGCGGCATAGAGAAGTCGGCGGCTGGGAGCTCGTCTATAACAACATGCGCAGGCTGCGGCCGGAGCGTCTCTCCACACAAAAGTTCGATGCTATCAGTCAGCCGTTTGATGATCAACGCTTCAATTTCAACCGTTCTTTTCTGAAACCCGAAATCATGTGGCAGGGTGAATGGAGTGGTCATGATTTTAGAGTGCTGTACAACAAGTTTCCATTTGCCCCCTGGCATCTGTTGATCGTGCCTGATGCGCAAGCGCAGCGACCGCAAAACCTGGATATTAAAACCCATGCCATGATGTGGGAGCTTGTCAGCGCACAACAACAGATCATGCCGGGATTTGGAGTCGGCTATAACAGCCTGGGCGCCGGCGCATCTGTGAATCATCTGCACTTCCAGGGATTCCTGCGCAGCAGGCTGCTGCCAGTTGAATCAATGCATTGGAGGCATCGTGGAGGCCAGCTGAGCTATCCTCTGAGGTGTCAGGCTACGAACTCCGTGCAACAGGCGTGGCAGATGATTGAGCAGTTTCAACAGCAGCACCAGCCATTTAACCTGCTCTATCGTTCCGGCCTCTGTTATCTGTTGCCAAGACGGCCCCAGGGCGCAGTCGCTGCTGAAAAGTGGGCTCAGGGTGTTGCATGGTACGAGAGCTGCGGTGTCTTCACCCTGGCTGATCAGTCGCTGCATGCTGAATTGACACGACAGCAGATTACTAAGCAGCTTACGCTGTTTCGTCATGATGGATGAACCTTTTTGCGTAATATCTCAATAACTCCGTGCATGAAACAAGTTTGCGTTTCTTTTCGATCGTGGTCAGATGACCACTCCTACGTTAGGTCTCAGCACCTGCTGTAGGAGCGGTCTTCTGGCCGCGAAATGCTGGCAGTCATCAACCGAAATTCAGTTTTGAGAGGCTGCATTTTTCCTATTTCAGCTTGAGACCTTGACCACCACCATGAAAATCATCCGTCGCCAACATCAAATTAGCAGTCACGAACTCCCTGAAAGTCTGCATCCTGTGTTGCAAAAAATCTACCTCAATCGCGGCATCACCTCGTCTGAGGAACTGGATCTCACCCTGCAAAAACTGCATCACTCGCATCAGCTCTCCGGAATCGAGCAGGCCGTTGAAATTTTGCGCGATGCGTTGCAGCATCAACGGCGCATCCTCATCGTCGGTGATTTCGATGCCGATGGGGCCACCAGCTGCGCACTCTCTGTACGGGCATTGCGTGCGATGGGTGCGGGTGATGTCGACTATCTGGTGCCAAACCGTTTTCATTTCGGTTATGGACTGTCGCCGCAACTGGTGGAGGTTGCCGGGGAGCGGCATCCGGATTTGATCATCACAGTCGATAACGGCATCTCCAGCATCGATGGCGTCGCTGCTGCAAAAGCCCGCGGCATCGCTGTGATTGTGACGGATCATCACTTGCAGGGGGATTCGCTGCCGGATGCCGACGCCATCGTCAATCCCAACCTGGAGGGAGATGAATTTCCGAGTAAAAATCTCGCCGGAGTCGGTGTGATTTTCTATCTCATGGCTGCATTGCGCACCGCCCTGCGCAGGCAGGGGTGGTTTGAGCAGCAGCAGATCAGTGAACCGAAGATGGCGGACTACCTCGATCTGGTGGCGCTGGGAACGGTCGCCGATGTGGTGCCTCTGGATCAAAACAACAGGATTCTGGTCGAGAATGGGCTGCAGCGCATCAGGGCGGGACGCTGCTGCGCCGGAATCACGGCGCTGATCGGGATATCCAAACGCACCGCCAATCGCCTGGTGGCAACTGATTTGGGATTTGCACTGGGACCAAGATTGAACGCCGCCGGGCGGCTCGAGGATATGTCACTGGGTATCGAGTGTTTGCTCACCGATGATGCGGGGACGGCGATGCGGATGGCGGATGAGCTCAATAGTCTCAATCTGCAGCGCCGCGAGATAGAAGAGGAGATGAAACAGCAGGCTGTGGCAATGCTCGATGCAATCGATCTGGCCGATGAACAGTCGCTGCCGGCTGGATTGACTCTGTTTGATTCAGGATGGCACCAGGGTGTCATCGGAATTCTTGCTGCCAGAATCAGAGAGCGCTGTCATCGTCCGGTGATTGCCTTTGCCGCCGATACGGCAGACGATCTCAAAGGCTCTGCACGTTCGATACCCGGTGTGCATATTCGCGATGTACTGGATGCCATCGCGACACGCAAT
>JAUXDV010000060.1 GCA_030620735.1 Gammaproteobacteria bacterium | reverse complement strand
TTCATCGAAGGAGATTTCCGCGAGCAGCAGCCTTTCGACAAACTGCGTGAGGTGCTCGATGGACGTGCGGTTGACCTTGTTATTTCAGATATGGCCCCCAACTTATCTGGTATGGCGACTGTCGACCAGCCGCGTTCAATCTATTTGTGCGAACTTGCACTCGATTTCGCGGTTCAAACCCTCAAACCCGGCGGGAATTTTCTCACGAAAATTTTTCAGGGCGAGGGTTTCGATGCCTATCTGCGTCAGCTGCGTGAAAACTTTACCAACATCATGACACGAAAACCACAATCATCACGCAGTAAAAGCAGCGAAGTCTATCTCATCGGGCATGATTTCAGGGTATAATCAAATATAATTTTGCTTTTTTCCACAGTAGGTTATTTGCTTCTGGTGTAACTTCTCAAAAAGCCTGCGCGTAGTTCGAGTGTGCGCAGACTGCAGAATTACCCTACATGGAAATATTTCGTATCGAAGAGGGGTACGGTTCATTGAATGACATGGTAAAAAATATAATCTTGTGGGTCTTCATCGCTCTGGTGTTGATGTCGGTGTTCAATACTTTCAGCACCAGCAGCGGCAAGAGTCTTGATATCGACTATTCTGACTTCATTACCGCGGTTCATGACGGACGGGTTCAGGAAGTCAAAATTGATGCCTACGGCCGTTCCATCGACGGTAAGATGATGGATGGCAACAGCTTTCACACTAACAGTCCCGGTGATGACAGCCTGGTCAATGATCTGCTGAAGTACAATGTTACATTCACTGCCGATCCACCTGATGTTCCCTCCATGTGGGAGCAGTTGTTCTTCAACCTGCTGCCGCTGTTCATCCTTATTGGAATCTGGATTTTCTTTATGCGCCAGATGCAGGGCGGTGGTGGCGGACGCGGGGCCATGTCGTTTGGCAAAAGCAAGGCGCGCATGTTGTCTGAAGACCAGATTAAGGTCACTTTTGCTGACGTTGCAGGCGCCGAAGAGGCCAAGGAGGAGGTCGTCGAGATGGTGGATTTCCTGCGTGATCCCTCGAAATTCCAGAAGCTTGGCGGCAAGATCCCCAAGGGTGTGCTGATGGTCGGTGCTCCCGGAACCGGCAAGACCCTGTTGGCCCGCGCCATTGCCGGTGAAGCCAAGGTGCCGTTTTTCACCATCTCCGGTTCGGACTTTGTCGAGATGTTTGTCGGTGTCGGCGCATCCCGTGTGCGCGATATGTTTGAGCAGGCCAAAAAACACGCCCCCTGCATTATCTTTATCGACGAGATCGATGCTGTCGGTCGTCATCGCGGTGCCGGACTTGGCGGTGGTCATGATGAGCGTGAGCAGACATTGAACCAGTTGCTGGTCGAGATGGATGGCTTTGAAGGCAACGACGGTGTCATCGTTATTGCGGCGACAAACCGGCCGGATGTGCTGGATCCCGCGCTGCTGCGTCCCGGGCGTTTCGATCGACAGGTGGTCGTCCCGCTGCCCGATATTCGTGGTCGTGAGCAGATTCTGAAAATCTACATACGCAAAATTTCTGCTGCAGATGATATCAAGCCGGCATTGATAGCCCGCGGCACGCCGGGATTCTCCGGCGCCGATCTGGAAAATCTTGTCAACGAGGCAGCACTGTTTGCGGCGCGTATGGATAAAAAACATGTCGACATGGACGATATGGAGAAGGCCAAGGACAAGATCATGATGGGTGCGGAGCGCCGCTCCATGGTGATGACCGAGGATGAGAAAAAACTCACCGCCTACCATGAGGCGGGCCATGCCATTGTCGGCCTCAATGTGCCAAAGCATGACCCTGTCTACAAGGTCAGCATTATTCCGCGTGGCCGCGCCCTGGGTGTGACCATGTTCCTTCCCGAGCAGGACAGGTACAGTCACAGCAAGGAGTTTTTGGAAAGTCAGATCTCCAGCCTGTTTGGCGGACGCATTGCCGAGGAGTTGATTTTTGGCAGTGAGAGCGTCACTACCGGCGCCTCCAATGACATCGAGCGTGCCACCGATATCGCCCGAAACATGGTGACGCGCTGGGGACTCTCGGAGCGTCTCGGCCCACTCTCCTATGGTGAGGAGGAGGGCGAGGTTTTTCTGGGGAAATCAGTAACGACGCACAAGAATGTATCGGATGATACCGCGCACGCCATCGATGAGGAGATCCGCGCTTTTATCGATCGCAACTATGATCGCGCGCATGAGGTTTTAACCAAACATCTGGATCAGCTGCATGCGATGTCTGATGCATTGATGAAGTATGAAACCATCGATAAGGAGCAGATCAAAGACATCATGGCTGGCAAGACCCCAAGTCCTCCGTCTGACTGGGTAGACACTGATCTGGATTCGAATGATGATGGTGATGCTGCAGCGCCAGAGGAGACAGCAAAAAAAGATGACAAGGGTGAAGGCAAGATTGGAGATCCGGCTAGCCAGCACTGATCCACAAAAAGATTGGAACCATGGAACACACTGAACACACGGAAAGGGAAACCAAACAATTCCGTGTTGTCCGTGTGTTCCGTGGTTTAAAGGTTAAGTAATCTGTAGTGACACTTCTTCTATGATTATTCGTTGCGCAGACCACTCTCTGGATCTCAATGAACCCCGGGTCATGGGGATTCTCAATGTCACACCTGATTCTTTCTCTGACGGCGGTATGTTCGTCAAACCATCAGATGCTCTGAAACACGCTGTCAGAATGGTCGAAGAGGGGGCTGCAATCATCGACGTCGGTGGCGAATCCACACGTCCCGGAGCGCAGTCAGTCTCTCTCCAGCAGGAGTTGGATCGCGTTATCCCGGTCATTGAAACCCTGACCTCAGAACTCTCTGTACCGGTTTCCATCGATACCAGCAAACCCGAGGTGATGCGGGAGGCGGCCACGGCGGGCGCTGGCATGATCAATGATGTCTGCGCATTGTCAGCCGAGGGCGCTATCGAAGCTGTCAGTGAGTTGCAGATTCCTGTCTGCCTGATGCATATGCAGGGTGAACCGCGCTCGATGCAGCAGCAACCCCTGTATGACGATGTCGTTGCGGAGGTCTCGGATTATTTGCAACAACGGGCTCAGGCCTGCCTGGCAGCTGGCATCCCCGGGCAGTATATCTTGCTGGACCCGGGGTTTGGATTTGGCAAGACATTGCAGCATAATTTGCTGCTGCTGCAAAATTTTGAGAGTTTGACCGCGCTGGGTTATCCGCTATTGGCGGGAGTATCCCGCAAGAGTATGATTGGCCAGATCCTGGATGAGAGAGGCGCTGATCAACGCCTCTATGGTAGTCTTGCCGCAGCAGTCATTGCAGCCATGAAGGGTGCATCCATTTTACGCGTTCATGACGTCAGGGCGACAGTCGATGCAATGCGGGTAACAGCAGCAGTGATACAATAATGAGCAGAAAACATTTTGGTACGGATGGAATTCGCGGCCGGGTCGGACATGACAAGGTGACACCGGAATTCGTCCTCAAGCTTGGTTGGGCTGCAGGACGGGTTCTTGGCGGAGGGACCAACAAGGTCGTGATCGGCAAGGATACACGCATCTCCGGTTATATGTTTGAGTCCGCCCTGGAGGCGGGGCTCTCTGCGGCAGGTGTTGATGTACTGCTGACAGGGCCAATGCCGACGCCGGGCATCGCCTATCTGACACGCACCTTTCATGCCTGTGCGGGCATTGTGATCAGCGCATCGCACAATCCCTATTACGACAACGGCATCAAGTTTTTCTCAGCGCAGGGGAATAAGCTGGCGGACGAGGTTGAGCTCGCGATCGAGGCAATGATCGATCAGCCGATGGAAACGGTAGACTCCGAAAACCTCGGCAAAGCCGACAGGATCGATGACGCACAGGGGCGTTACATCGAGTTCTGCAAAAGTTCGATTTCCCAGGATGTGAATTTTCATGGTTTAAAAATCGTGGTTGATTGTGCGCATGGAGCGACCTACCAGATTGTCCCCAAAGTGCTGGCCGAACTTGGCGCTGAAGTCATCCCGATAGGGGTCAAGCCAAATGGGGTTAATATCAATGACAATGTCGGATCCACCCACCCGAAGCAGCTGCAGCAGCGTGTAATCAAGGAGAAGGCTGATCTTGGCATGGCGCTGGATGGAGATGGTGATCGTGTCTTTTTAGTGGATCACAGGGGAACCTTGATCGATGGTGATGAAATTCTCTTTATCATCGCCCGGGCGCGCAAGCAGCAGAACCTGCTTAAAGGGCACGTTGTTGGCACCCTGATGAGCAACCTGGGACTCGAACTCGCACTCAAGAGAGAGGGGATAGAACTGGAGCGCACCGATGTTGGTGACCGCTTTGTCATGGAGCGCCTGGTCAAGAATGACTGGATACTCGGAGGAGAGTCATCAGGACATATTATCTGCCGCAGTAAAACAACCACGGGTGACGGCACCATTGCCGGGCTTCAGGTAATAGCCGAGATCGTTCGCTCCGGCCGTACATTGTATGAGCTGAGTGCAGACATGGAAAAATGTCCCCAGCAGCTGGTGAATGTCTCCCTTGGCTCCAGTAATGCAGCCGATGTCATGCGGCTTGCGGCTGTTCAGCAGGCTGTCAGTGACGCTGAAGAGGAGCTGGGCAGCGAGGGGCGAATCCTGCTGCGCCCATCTGGAACCGAGCCGCTCATCCGGGTCATGGTCGAGGGAGTAGACGCGGCACAGGTGGATCGGGTCACCGAGCAGGTAGCAGATGTTGTGCGGAACAATCTCCAGAGGTAACTCAATTACCCCAGAAAGAATGAACCACGGAACACACGGATAACCGCATATAAACCCAGTTTACAAACCGTCACCCCAACAGAGTTTTTTACCACAGATGAGCACAGATAAATACAGATAAAGAGATTTCATCCTATCTGTGTGCATCCGTGTTCATCTGTGGTTGATTTCTTTTCAGTGGTAAAAATCAGGGCGTAAAAAAGCCCCGAGAAGAAACCGGAGGCTTCTCTTCGGGGCAGGGGGCAAAGAAACTATGTCGATGCTTTCTGAATATTGTCGTCAGCGGTTTTCCACAACAGCGCCTTCTCTACCTTCTCTTTCTGTTTCAGCACATCTTCACCCATGAGACCGATAATGGCCATGGCTCCTTCCTGATAAGGGAAGATGATGCCCTGAAATTGATCCCTGCTGATGGCCTGTAGACGCTTGACCTCTTTGCCGGGAAGATAGATGGCGGTGACAGGACCACTGTCGCCCTCATAGACAACATGAATTCCATCGGTTTTATCGATGTGGCAGATATCGGCAAAGTGAAGCGTACCGATGGAAGTCCGTTCGATTTCGACGTCGAAGTGATCCAATATGTGTGATAATTCGGCATCGGTGACTACGGTGCGGTCATGCAGTGCATTGATGTCATCGTAGAGGTGGTCAATAACCATCTCTGACAAAGCGACTTGAGGGCGAAGCAGCAGAGCGACGGCAAACACCATGGTTGCAGCGATGCTGGCTGCAGCAGCCAGCGACGGACGCCAGTTGTTCCAGCTGAAGCCCCTCGATTGACCATGCTGTTGCTCTCTGTTGCGTTCAATGATGCGCTGCGCAAGATCATCAGGCGCTGCAACGTTCAGGACATCAGCTAACTTGCCGTCAAACTCCATGCACTGTTCCTGAAACTCCCGGTTCTCAGCTGTTTCCAGCGCCTGCTGAAATTCCAAATCAGCTGTCTCTGGATCGATGATGCACTGTTTTCTGAATTGTAATCCGTTCATTTTCACAACCTCACTACGACTGAGCTGTTCGTTTCTGTCAGGGCGCTCTTGAGCTGCTGTTTTGCCCTGAAAACCCGTGTCATCACTGCGTTTTCCGAAATTTCCATTGTCTTTGATATCTCCTTGCAACTGAAGCCGTGAATCACCTGCAGGATGAGTGGTTCCCGATATTTCTCATCCAGCGCCAACATCGCCTTGCGCAGAATTCTGCGCTCCATTCTTACTTCCGGTTCATCATCCTGATTTGCACTCAGCGGAACTTTTTCAATCTCGACGAGATCGGGCTGAAAACGCTGGAAACGTCTTGCATTTTCGTTGCGTAAAATCGTTGTCAGCCACCCCTTTTCAGCTTTATTGTCCTTGAGTTGGTGGAGGCTTTTCCATGCCCTGGTGAAAGTCTCCTGCACCAGATCTTCCGCAACATGCTTGTCATGGCAGAGCCATAGCGCGTATCTGAACAGGTCGGTCGAATAGTTCTCCACCAGTGTTTCAAAGCGTTTTTGTTTACCTAGCATCATATTCTCTACCCGGGCAATAAGCGCCCTGTGCATATAAAGACATAATCCGGGAGGATTTCTTACAACCTGGGAAAAATAAATTGTAATTCTCAGAAAAAATGTAAGAAATTTCCATCTATCAGGTTCTGTTGTAACGGGCTGCATAATGAAGTAGCCTTAAACTGCGTTTATTAAACGTTTTTCAATCGAGTTGTTTTTCAAATAACCTATATAGGAATCGAAAAGATGAAGCAATACAAAAAGATGTTAATGGCCGCTATTGCAGGCGCGTTCGTACTTGGTCTCTCCACCGGAGCCCTTGCCGGCAAGCCGGGCATGGAAAAATGTACGGGTATCGTCAAAGCTGGTATGAATGACTGCGGCACCAGCAAGCATGCCTGTGCAGGCCAGTCTTCTGCTGATGGTGATGCAGAGGAGTGGGTCTACGTTCCTGAAGGAACCTGCACCAAGCTTGTTGGTGGAACTGTCAAAGCGGCAAAAAAATAAACCATTAAAGGAAAAGTGGGACAGGCCACGGTTTACTGTTAAATAGTAAACCACGGAAAAGGGGTTCACGTAGTAAACCGTGGTCTGTCCCCCATTTCTTGCGGAAGAGGGGAATAATAAGATGAGAAATTTTCTATCCGGTTTTTTAATGGCGGACTGCCTGCCGACAAACCTGATCTTCAAGCCTTTGCTGCTGCTTGGGTTCCGCCTGTGGGTCGCCAAGGCTTTTTTTGATTCCGGCATGACCAAAATCAAGAGCTGGTCAACGACGCTGGATCTGTTTCGTTATGAGTATGCGGTTCCTGTGATGTCGCCTGAAATTGCAGCCTGGCTGGCTACCGGCGCCGAGCTGATGCTTCCGGTTCTGCTGGTTTTTGGCCTGCTGACCCGCCCGGCTGCACTGGGACTCTTTATATTGAACATCGTTGCAGCAACCTCCTATCCGGACATTTCACCTGCAGGCGAGATGCAGCATGCGGTATGGGGAGTCATGCTGGCCGTGATTTTTGTCTTTGGACCTGAAAAGATCTCTCTGGATTTTTTCTGGAGCAAAAAATTAAAGAGTTAATCAACACATTTTTACCACGAAAAGCACGAAAGACACGAAAAAAATTTAACTGATTGATCCGGTTTTTCGTGTGATTCGTGACTTTCGTGGTATATCTTTTTTTCTGTAGGGGTAAAGTGGAACGCATTGCACCAAAAATGGTGGGACGCGCTCCGCTTATGCCACCCTATGAATCCGAGCAAAAAGTCAAAGAGCTGATAAAAACCTTTTTTATCCACAGATACACACAGATGAAAAGACGCCATATTATCTGTGTGCATCTGTGATTATCTGTGGATAAATTCCTGTTCTGTGCATGACGCTGACAGACTATTAGCTCTTTCCATAGACGGGAATCGCTGCTCCCGTGACGCAGCGTGCGGCATCGGATGCCAGAAACTGAATCACATCAGCCAGCGCCTGCGGGGGCACCCACTTGCTGTGATCGGCATCGGGCATATCCTCGCGATTGCGGGGTGTGTCGATGGTTCCCGGAAGTATGCAGTTGACGTTGATATCGCTCTCCCTGTTCTCAGCTGAGAGCGTCTCGGTGAGGGTGATGACAGCGGCCTTGGAGGCGCAGTAGGGCCCCATTTTCGCCTTGCCTTCACGTGCTGCGCGGGCTGAGATGTTGATGATTTTTCCACCTCCGTTTTCCAGAATGGCGGGAATAGTGGCCCGGCAGCAGTTAAAGACGGAGCGCACATTCAAGTCCATCATGAAATCCCAATCCCCGTCCGCAGTCTCGTGAATCAGAGGCCCCATGGTAAAGCCGCCTGCGATATTGGCGAGTATATCGATTTGACCAAATTTCCCCCTGACTTTACTGACCATAGCGGTGACAGACTGCGGGTCGATCAGGTTGGTCGGGATGATGAGCGTCTCTGTTCCCGCTGGAAGGCTGCCCTGGGTCTGTACCAGACGTTCCTCATTGATGTCTACAAGTACGATGTTGGCTCCAGCAGCAGCAAATGTTTGCGCAACTGCTGCGCCTAGATTTCCGGCGGCGCCAGTGATAATGATGGTTTGATGGTTGAATTCTGACATGATTCTCTCACTCTTATTTGATGGTTGAGGTCAAGTGTAAAGCAACCACAGCTAAATGGCTGGAAAAATCATTCTCTCGTCTGTAAACTCAAATTCCTCGTGGGTCAGTTGTAATTTAAAGTGAAAAACACGCAATTTCAGGGTGAGGCAGAAATGCATCATCCCTTAGTCTGAATTAATGGATCTCATTCTCTTACTGTTACCAGTTGCCGCCGCCTCCGGCTGGCTGGCTGCCAGGCGCTCCATGCGCCAGCAGCAGGATCGGCAGTGCGAAGCGGATATGGACTCCGCCTACTATCGTGGTCTTAACTACCTGGTCAATGAGCAGCCTGACAAGGCGATCGATGTTTTTGTCGGCATGCTGGAAGTCAATAGTGAAACGGTTGAAATGCACCTGGCGCTCGGCAGCCTGTTCCGCCGGCGTGGCGAGGTCGACAGGGCGATTCGTATCCACCAGAATCTGATTGCCCGCCCTACGCTGTCAGCGAATCAGCGTTCGCAGGCTCTGCTGGCCCTGGGAAACGATTACATGAAGGCCGGCCTGCTGGATCGTGCCGAGGGATTGTTCGAAGAGTTAGTCGAGAGCAAGCGTCAGCTGCAGCCTGCGCTGACCAACCTCAAAACGATCTATCAACATGAAAAAGACTGGCGGAAGTCACTCGAAGTGAGCCAGCGTCTGGATCTGCTCGGCGGGAAGGGGGAGGGGGATGATCAGGCTCACTTTCTGTGTGAACTTGCGGAGATGGCAATCAAGGATAGCGATGAAGTCTCGGCCGAAAGCTATCTGAAACAGGCGCTTGAGGTTGCCCCCTTTGCTTTAAGACCGCAGTTGATCATGGCTGGTATC
>JAUXDV010000110.1 GCA_030620735.1 Gammaproteobacteria bacterium | reverse complement strand
CACGGCAACAAGAGCCAGGGCGCACGCACCCGTGCTCTGGCCAACTTCAAGGCCGGCAAGACCAGGGTGCTGGTCGCCACCGACATTGCTGCGCGTGGCCTCGATATCGACCAGTTGCCGCATGTGGTCAACTACGATCTTCCCAATGTCGCGGAAGACTATATTCACCGCATCGGCCGCACCGGCAGGGCTGGCAATGAAGGGGAAGCAGTCTCGCTGGTGTGTGTCGACGAGCACAAACTGCTGCGTGATATCGAGCGGCTGCTCAAACGCGAGATCCCGAAGATGGTAATCGACGGCTACGAGCCAGACCCCACCATCAAAGCCAAGCCCATCCAGATGGGACGCGGCTCGGGCAATCGATCCGGCGGCAGACCGGGTGGGCGTGGCAAACGACCACCGAACAGATCACGCAGTGGTGGAAACAGCCGCCAATCGCGGGGCAGAGGCAGGCAAAAGAGCTGAAAAAAACAGGCTGGGATGAGAAATACATTATCCACAGATGCACACAGATTCACACAGATATCATGACATCTCTAAATCTGTGTTTATCTGTGTGCATCTGTGGAAAAAAAGAGATGTAGAGTGTAATAAGCACAGCGCATTGCATCTTCCCTAATGGCTCGGCGCAATGCCCTCCTTGACATCAGGCAACGGGATGCGAAACCATAAAGGCATGTGATCACTGACTTTGTGCTCAAATCGCTTGATGAGCGCCACTTGCTGCTCCTTTGCCAACTTTTCAAACGGCATGCCAAGCAACGCTTCACTAAAAAGATTGACAAAGTCGAAGACGCCAAAATCAGGTCCTCTCTCCGCAGCACCGGCATCCTCGTTCTGCAGCGATTTAAGACGCGCATCGTGTGAGAAGAAACCTATCTGATCGAATGTTTCAGTCAGGCGCGCATTGGTCTGCAACGGCCGGCCATCACTGCCCATCAACTGCTGTGCGGGGCGCTGAGGATGCGGGCTCAGAAACGGAAAATAGACGTTGATCTTCTTGCCGCCCTCTCTGTTCAGATCATCGATTAACTTTTTGATGCGCTTGTGATCATTTATCGGGTTATCGAAATCCAGATTCAAGTCACCCATCAGCAGGATATCCAACGGGCTATTTTCATCGCACTCCTGCACGCGCCCCATAATCCAGCGCATCAGCGCATTGAACTCCTGGCGCCGGTCGTCGATGAAATTGCCATAGAAGAGGTGCGCATTGACAGCCATGAAGGTATAACGGTCTGCACCGGGATGGCCGTGAATCTCGAACATCACAGCGAACGGCGTGCGAATGAAGGTCAGGAAAGCAGGCATCTTGATGGGGAGTCTGGGCTTATCGGGCAAGCGCTTTCCCTGGATCTTCGCCTTTTCAAGTTTTCGTTGGTAGGACTTCAGTTTCTTGCAATACTCCTTGTTCTGTTTTGCCGCGGCCACTGCCTCCTGGATGGCATCCCCCTCTTCGGCGATCACCTGCAACACTTTTGATCGATCGAAGGTGACATCGGTCACCATCTCCTTGCGATTGACGATAGTCCAGTTGAATATGAACGCCAGGCGTTCCGCCAGCCCGCCTTCATTCGGAAATGAACCGGTGGTATCTGAGACGACCATGCCGAAATCATCCCCCATCAACTCATCGAGATGCCGCAGCCCCTCCATATCATCCAGCACCTCCTGCACTGCCAGCAGGTCAAAATGGCTAAAAACATCTGCAAGGAATCGCCACGTATGGGCATCGCGCTTGCTCTTCGCTCCGAGCTTGCGGATATTGGCTGACGCCAGAACAACCGAACCATAGACACGCCCGGGAAGTCCGTAGCGCTGCGGATCGGCATTGAGCCTGTCGCGAATTTTTTGCCATTCGTCAGCTGTAAACCCGGTCATCGTATTTGTCTCTCAAAAAATAACCATAAAGTATAATTATCAGTCTACCTTTTGGCTCGCATCGCGCAAAACCCGCCGCCAGCTTTTGTCGCCAAGAAAGCCCCAACTCGCCGGATCCTTGAGAATATTTTCATCAAAAAAACTGACGTAATGCTGAATGGATTCCTCGACACTCTCAGCGAGAAGAGGCTTTCCAAAAATCGCCACGATTTGATCATCGCGGGAGCTGGCATATGTTGGGATCACAGGCACACCCATACGTACGGCAATTTTTGCCGCCCATGGAGAAAAGCCTATTTCCCGTCCGAACATCTGTACTTCAATACAGTTGGCGGAAGAGTCCATGCTATCGAGGGTTGCAGCGACTGACTTTCCCGATTTCAGTATGGAAAACAGCGAGCGTGACAATTGAAAGGGATTGCCGCCTCTGACCATGAGGATGGTTGTCTCCATGCGCTCAAAGACATCGATCGCTATTTTAGTACGCTCGATGGTGGATGAATTTTTTGTGATTAATATAAATGGGAATTCCCGATTCATTTTAAGCGCCGATAAAAGACTGCCGAAATTATGCGGCACCGCTATGATTGCGCCGCCGTACTCTTCTATCAAGTCATTCATCATGCGTGTATCACTTGCAGTGAATTGAATATGACCTGCAGCTGAATCGATCCCATTGTGGTACAGATTGGCCAGTGTCTTTGTGGCTTGCAGAGCGTTGCTCAGGAACTTGTTATAAACCTGCCGCGGATCATGTGTATACCCCTTTTCTTTGGCTAGAATGCAGATATATTCGCAGGACAAACGGATGGGGTTTTTCGGCCACCAGTAGAGTAGGCGTAAAATAAAAATTGAGAAGTAAATTGGCAGCATGACGATTGCCCGTGGAGCATGTTCCAGCATGCCGTAGAGAAAAGGAATAGCAAAGGCCTTAATACGAGTACCGCTAAAAAGACGCCCTCCCCGGCGATTGATTTTCTCTTTGGCCTCAAACTCTTTCAGGTAAAGAGAGTCAGAGCGAATGATTTCAGAGCGAACCTGCGGGGTGTTGTCGGTTGATTTCATGAGGTTTGAAACTGGTTTCCGCTGAGGAGGATTTTTTGTTTAAGAGTGTGCAGTATACCCTTTGCTGAAATTGTTGCCTGCTCTCAAAACTAACTGGTTCCCAAGCTCTAGCTTGGAAACCCGCATCGCGAAGCTACAGCTTCGATGCAAAGATTGATCGCGGTGGGTCAAACTTCTGATGGGGTTCCGGGAAGCAGGAGCTTCTGGGTTAGTGCGCCCAAGCAGGAGCTTGGAGCGCCAGCGAGTACTTTATTGCACATGCTGCACCACCAGCTGCAGGCGCTCTTCGCCATAGTAGTCGTTGATATCGAGCCGGTAGGCGATTTCAACCAGGTCCCCGCTGGCGTAATCGCTACCCTCCGCCTGGTTGAAAGCGATCGCCTCGATCACCGGCGCTGATGCATCTTCAGGGGTCAGCATCAGCTTCAGATGACGCAATGCAACTATCTTGTGATTCTTTACCCTGAAGCGGCCGTCAAACAGCGGTTCAGGGAAATGCTGTCCCCAGGGACCACCCTGACGGATCGCCTGCGCCAGTCCAATGTTCAACTCTGCAGATGAAAGTTTGCCGTCTGATTCGATGCTTCCCTGCAGCTGCTCCGCATTCACCAGGCGGCCCACCTCTTCATCAAAAGCCCGCTTAAAATAGTTCAAATTGTCTCTTGGCAGACTCAATCCAGCCGCCATGGCGTGGCCGCCAAACTTCGTGATCAAACCCGGATTGCGCGTCGCGATGGCATCCAGTACATCGCGAATATGCACGCCGGGGATCGAGCGCGCAGAGCCCTTGAGATCATCTGCCGTATCGGCGGCAAAGGCAATCACCGGACGGTGACAGCGCTCCCTGATCCTGGCCGCGAGAATGCCGATGACACCCTGGTGCCACACCGGATCAAACAGTGTCAATCCTGCCGGCAGTTCCTGCTCATCTGCAAGGTCAATTGCATCGAGCATCTTCACAGCCTGCTGTTTCATCTGCTCTTCTATCTCACGGCGCTGCAAGTTGAGGCTATCGAGTTGTTCCGCCATCTGTGTCGCCGCTCCCGCATCATCGGTGAGCAAACACTCGATGCCCAGTGACATATCCTCGAGCCGCCCGGCGGCGTTCAATCTTGGCCCCAGCGCAAAACCCAGATCAGTCGCAACCAGGCGATGAGAGGTGCGTTTGGAGATCTCGATCAGCGCCGAGATTCCGGCGCAGCAGCGTCCTGCCCTGATACGCTGCAATCCATTCTCGACCAGAATCCTGTTGTTTTGATCCAGAGGCACCACATCAGCGACAGTTCCCAGCGCAACCAGGTCTAGATAGTCCGCCATGTTCGGCTCGCTGATTTGCTTCTGTTCAAACCACGCCTGCTTGCGCAATGCGGTGCGCAAGGCGGCCATGAGATAGAAAATCACGCCGACTCCGGCGAGGTTTTTACTCGGAAACTCATCTCCCTCCAGGTTGGGGTTGACGATGGCGTCGGCATCCGGCAGCGAATGTCCCTGCAGGTGATGATCCGTCACGATCACAGCGATGCCGCATGCTTTTGCAGCTGCAACGCCATCGATGCTGGAGATGCCGTTATCGACCGTGATGATCAGATCCGGATGGCGTTCTTTGGCAACCTCAACCAGTTGCGGCGACAGACCGTAACCAAAATGAAAACGGTTCGGCACCAGGTAGTCGACATTCGAGAGGCCCATCGCACGCAATGCCCGCACGGAGAGCGCACAGCTGGTGGCGCCGTCGGCATCGAAATCGCCGACGATGAGGATGCGCCGCTGATGCTGCAACGCATCGAGCAGAATTTCAACGGCCCGCTCGATTCCGGAGAGCTGATGCGAGTGATGAAGCTTTTGCAGTGTGAGCTCGAGTTCATCGGCCGAGGTGATACCGCGATTGAGGTAGATGGTTTGCAACACTGGATGCAAATCATTAGGGAGATGGTGATTGTTAACCTGATGTTGGCGACGGATGATTTTCATGGTGGTGGTCCAGATTTCAAGCTGATGCGATAAAAATGCTTCCTCTCAATAACCCCGTACATGTCTATAGTCCGTAGGATGCTGCTGAGCTTGCGAAGCGCATCAATCATACATGATGCGCTTCGTTCCTCAGCACATCCTATAACTGGTGAGCAAACAGCGCCAGCTGCTGTGTAATCTGCTGTTGTGGCAATGCGTTGTGCAGTGACTGATCAGCCAGGGTGAAGACTCCGCAGCTCTCATACCATGCAACACCCTGCGCCCATTTTTCTGCAGCAACTGCGCCCTGGGGCTTTCTTGGCAGCAGATAGCAGATTTCGGGACGATAGAGCAGGTTATATGGCTGGTTGTGCTGATGGAACTGATCAATCATCTCCCACGTCTGCTGTACAGAATCCATTGCCTGGCACTTCAGTGGATAGTCTACCCTGCCTCCACGATGCTTCCAGTGCGATGATTCTACGGGCAGCGCCTGTGCGCGCAGGAACCCCTGAAAATGAAGATGATTCACAGATGCGCCTGCACCGAGGCTGTTATAGCCGATTCCGAATCCCGGCATGAAATGCTGTTGCGCATTGACAAGCTTCCATATCAGGGCGTGGGTTTCGAAATCGAGATTTTGCGGCCGCTGCGCTTGCGCATCAGGCACGATCAACAGATGCCAGGGTGCAAATGGAAACTTGTTGTACAGCACTCTAAAATCATGGCCACTCCATTCACCCTGCCACATGATTTCGGGTTTCAGAAAAGAACGGTTGAAATTGAAGCGTTGATCATCAAACGGCTGAGTGATAGTGTCGAATTTCTGTGCGGAGAGGCGCTCCGGCCGCAGCCTGCGCATGTTGTTATAGACAAGCTCCCACCCGCCAACTTCTCTATGCTGCCAACACTGCTGATCCTCGATACCCTCTCTGCCCAGGATCGCAAAGACGCTCTCATCATCGTCACTCCCCTGCCCTGCAGTTTTCATTGCGTCAAAATTTTTCTCAAGTGCGAGCAGCAGTGGCTGACGCAATTCGTCTCCCTGCAGAGAGTTTGCCAGCACCAGGATAAATGCGCCGAGTCCATCCGCCGAGAGCATCTGCGACAAGCCGTCGCTGAATTGCCGGCGAAAACCATCACCATCTGCAGCTATGAACATTTGTGTTCGTGTTCCTGCTGCTGTTGATGCTCCCTTTCGAGGTCGCTGCCGGGAACAGGATCAACACCGCCTTCGTGGTAGGGATGGCAGCGTGATATCCGCCGCAGCCCCATCCAGAAGCCACGCACCACACCGTGAAGTTCGATCGCTTCGAGCATGTAGCTGGAGCAGGTGGGATAGAAACGGCAGTTATTGCCGAGGAAGGGGCTGACCAGCAGCTGATAGCCACGCACCAGCATCAATACCAGCCGCTTGATCAATGCACGGCTCCTGCACACTGCCCGCAGCGCCCCATGATCTCCACCACCTCGTTGCTGCAGCTGAAACCCGCCTGACTGGCGGCAAGGTCAAGACTCTGCTGAATATTGCTGTCTTCCATCTCCTCCACATGACCGCACTCCGAACAGATCAGGAACTGGCCTTGATGTGATGCATCGGGGTGTTCACACACCAGGTATGCCTGCAG
>JAUXDV010000172.1 GCA_030620735.1 Gammaproteobacteria bacterium | reverse complement strand
TTGCTCTTGGCGCTATAACGCTTGCTGCCTGTGACAGTGCAACCCAGGATTCGGCCAACAAGACCGCAGAGAAAAGCAAAGAGGCTGTGCAAGCCGCTGGTGAGACTGTGCAGAACGCTGGCAAAGAAGTTGTTAAAGAAACCAAAGAGGCGGCGCAAGCCACTGGTGAGGCTGTTGACAATGCCGCTGCAGCGACAGCTGATGCAACCAAAGAAGCTGTTGATAAAGTCAAGGAAGCAACCAGCGAGTAACCCTTGCTGCAATTCCTGTTAACAAAAAAAGCGCGCTAACCCGCGCTTTTTTTGTTTGGTTGTCACCCCGTCGGCAGTTGCATAGCCGGCTCCTGCATACGGCCAAGTTGCTCGCGCAAACCCAGCACCAGATCTTCCCAATAACGACTCTCGCCGAACCACGGGAAGGCAACCGGAAAGGCAGGATCCTGCCAGCGCTTCGCCAGCCAGGCGGCATGGTGCAGCATGCGCAGGGTTCGCAGGGCTTCAATAAGATGCAGCTCCTGCATGTTGAAAGCATGAAACTGGGTGTAGCCTTCCAGCACGTCTTTCATCTGCGCTGCCATCTCATCGGGTTCACCCGACAGCAGCATCCACAAATCCTGGGCAGCAGGGCCGCTGCGGCAGTCATCGTGATCGACAAAGAACGGGCCGTCACGCCACAGGATATTACCGGGGTGGCAGTCGCCGTGCAGGCGGATTGCGCTGAGTTCCCCCGCCCGCTCGAATGTCGCCTCGATCGAGACCATCAGATCTTCAGCCAGGCTGGAGAACGCTATTTCCAGATGGGGCGGCAGCCACTGGCCTTCAACGAGAGTTTTGACAGCCTCGCGCCCAAAATTCTCAATCGTTAGCTCAGGTCGTGTACGGAACGGCTTTGCAGCGCCAATCGCATGCATCCGTCCCAGCAAACGGCCCAGCCACAGACGCGTGGCTTTCTGATCCAGTTCAGGGGCATGGCCGCCACGGCGCTCGAACAGCGCAAAGCGAAATCCATCGTGCTCATGCAGCGTCTCCCCATGAATCCTCATCGGTGGAATCAGCGGTATTTCCGCCTCAGCGATTTCCAGCGCAAAGGCATGCTCTTCGAGGATTTGTTCGTCCGTCCAGCGCCCCGGGCGGTAGAATTTGCTGATCAGCGGATCGGCATCCTCGATGCCGATCTGGTAAACCCGGTTTTCGTAACTGTTCAGCGCAAGAAAGCGCCCGTCACACAATAATCCTGTCGACTCAATGGTGCGGATTATCGTCTCCGGATCGAGGCGATAGTAGGGCGTGGCGTTGTCGCTGGCTGATTGCATAGGGCTATTTAGCTGCTGCTTCTGCAGCTTTCAGTTTCTCCTCGATATCGGCAAGAATTTTCGCAGGCCCTTGCGCTCCTTTAGTCACCTCGACAAGCCTGGTTGCGTAAGGCAGCGCCTGCTTCCACTGCAACTGCTGTGTATGCAACGACACCATCGCATAGATCATGTCGGCATCATTCGGCGACAATGCCAGCACCTTGCTCAAGGCGGCTTCGGCATCTTCGTAACGTTTCAACTGCATCAGCACCAGTGCATGGTTATAACTGACTCTTGCACGCCCCGGCAGCAGTTCGGCGGCTTTTTCCAGCAGGGATGCCGACTCCGTGTAGCGCTTCTCCTCGCCAAGCAGCAGCCCGAACGAGTAGTAGAGCTCTCCCATCTCAGGCGCCAGCTCCAGAGCCGTGCGAAACTGCTCCTCGGCATCGTGGTTGCGCCCCATGCGATTATAGAGATTGGCCAGGTTGATTTTGGCCGGAATAAATTCCGGAGCAAGGCGAATCGCCTGCTTGTACGCCTGCTCAGCCTTCTCCATCTGCTTCTGGTCTGCATACATCACTGCAAGATTCAGATGCGCCTCCGGCGTATCTGCAAGCGACATCTGCAGTTCCTTGTACTCCTGCAGCGCCTTTTCGAAAGATGCCTGCTGTTCACCGAAGACCAGTGCAGGCATGCCCGCCAGCACTCTTGCCGCCTCGATGCGCACTGCGCGCACCGGATCATCGAGATAAGACGTAGCTATCGAGAGGCGGTACTTCAGCGGGACCTGCTCGAGACCGCTGACTGCCGTTGCGCGCACCAGCGGATCAGAGTGTTTCAGCGCCGCTAAAGTTGCTTCCAGGGCTTCGTGCGCCGGGAAATAGGGACGCAAATGCTCCAGTGCTGTCGCTGCCAGAATTGGGGGCGTCTGAGGATCCCCCGCCAGTTTGGCAAGCGCTCCCCCAGCCTGCGGATCTCCGGCGCGGGCTGCTGCGATGACAACCGCTGGCGCAATATCTGTTTCCTTTTTGGCTCCATACCACTTCTCGATGGCGGCTGACGCCCAGCTTGCAGGCTGATCCTTGTGACAGCCGCTGCAGGCATTGGGCGTGCCGATAGCCTCGGTCAGTTTTGGGGAGGGAATTCTAAAGCTGTGATCGCGTCGCGGATCGACCTCCATGTAGGTTGTTGCCGGCATGTGGCAGCTGACGCAGAGCGTCGCTTCGCCCGGCAGCTTGTGGAAGTGATGATTTGGAGAATCGTAGTTCTTTGCCTGCAGCGTCGGGAAGTCAGGACGCGGCGCGGCTGAATGGCACTGTACGCAGAGTGCATTGCCTTGCAGTTTGAGCTTGTTGCTGTGTGGATCATGGCAATCGCTGCAGCGCACTCCCTGCTGGTGCATTTTGCTTTGCAGAAAGGAGCCATAGACATAGACCTCATCGAGAATCTGGCCATCGGCATGATAGAGACCGGGCAGCAGGGTTGACGGCATAAAATCATCCAGAAACGGACGTCCGTGGCTATCGCTTGCGCTCACCGCATGGCGACGCGAGTGGCAGCGCGCACAGCTCTCCACCTGGTATTTGGCGCTATTGTTGCGGTAGTCCACCAGCAGCCCCATATCGGCTTGCGAGCGATCTCTTCCCTGCTGAGCCTGGCGCGCCCAGGCCACGTGCTTCTCACCCGGACCGTGACAGGCCTGGCAGGTGACGTTGATTTCGCTCCAGGTCGTGCTGTAAGTCTCAGTCTTGGAATCGTAATTCTTTTGCAGATCTGTAGAGTGGCACTCTGCGCAGCGGTTGTTCCAGTTATAGGCCCTGCCGCTCCAGTGGAGCGGATCTCCGGGCTTCACCTTCTCTTCCGGAAGCAGCTGAAACCAGCGCTGCCCACCGTCCGCCTGCGGGCGGCTGTCCCAGGCAACAGTCAGCGTCTGAATTTTCCCTTTTGGAAGTTCCACCATGTACTGCTGCAGCGGATCGACGCCAAAGGTATATTTGACTTCAAAGTCAGCCCGCTCTCCCTGCGGCCCCTGCGTATTGACGTAGTATTTTTCTGCTTTGCGGAAGAAACGTGTGACATCGCCGTCATGGCTAAACTCGACATCGTTGAAATCCCCAAGCACGCTGTGCTCATTGGCGAGTTGCATCGCCAGATCATGATGCGAGCCTCTCCATGCCTCTGCTTCTGCAGCATGACACTCCGCGCACACGGCGCTATCGACAAAACCCTTGCCGGGGAGTTTTTTGGCTGCGTCGGCAATAGCAGCTCCATTGAATACTGTGAGGAACAACACGAGTGCTAATATTCTTGTTAACATTGAACAGCGCATAGTGAAAAACAGAAGCTTCTATAATTAATGACCCAGGTATTGTACATTCTATGCTGCTGAAACTTTCAGCAATTTGATTGAAGCGCGCAGCGATTCGATCAGGGCTTCCCTAACCGAAGGAGAATCACATGACAGACGAAAAACCCCAACTTTATGTCTCGATTTACTATGTCAACGGCGAGACCCAAACATTTGGATTTGATCGGCAACTGCCCGATCACGCAATTTCCGGACGCCTCGACGATATCATGAAATCGGGCTACCTGATGTTTGAGTCAGAGAAAATCCTTACCGTCATCCCCTTGACCAATGTACTGCGCATCGACCTCGCTCCGGTGCCTGACGCCCTGCCGGATACAACCATCAGAAACGTCACTTTTCACTCATGAACAAGCACCACATCACTTTTAACTACCTCTCCCAGGAGGACCTGCTGGAGGCCGGCTGCTTCGATATCCGCATGGCGATCGAGGTCGCCGAAAAAACCATGCTCGCCTTTGTGCGGGATCGCATCCTGTTTCCTGAAAAAATCGTGCAGATCTTCAGTCACTCCTCCCAGGAGCGCATCAACTGCCTGCCTGCCACGCTGCTCGATGAACAGGTTTGCGGCGTCAAATGGGTCTCTGTGTTTCCACAAAATCCCTCCCGTCACCAGGTGCAGAACCTCTCCGCCATCTTTGTGCTGTCAGAAATCGAGAAGGGTTTTCCAATTGCTGTCATGGAGGGCACCCTGGCCTCCAATATGCGTGTTGCTGCGATGGGAGCCATTGCCGCCAAGCACCTGTCACGCAAGCACAGCGAAGTGATCGGCTTTATCGGCGCCGGCGAACAGGCAAAGATGCATCTGCTGTCGATGAAAGTGGTGCGCCCTTCACTCAAAGAGTGTCGCGTCGCGGCCAAAACTGCTGCAGAGGAGCAGCAGTTTATCGATGAACTCTCACCGCTGTTTCCTGATATGAAATTTATCGGCGCTGACACCCATGGACGGGCGGCAATGGACGGGGCTGACATCCTTGTCACTGCCACCAGTGTTCAGGCGCCTCTGCTGAAGGCGGAGTGGATGAAGGAGGGCGCCTTCTACAGCCATATCGG
>JAUXDV010000048.1 GCA_030620735.1 Gammaproteobacteria bacterium | reverse complement strand
AAAGAACTCTCAAGCTCGGTAAGAGCCTCGTTGCCGCACTCGATGTTCATCAGAACATAGTGCGCCTTGTGATTCTTGTTGATGGGATAGGCAAGTTGACGACGGCCCCAATCTTCGAGACGATGGATCTTGCCTTCTTTGCCTTCGATAATGCCGCGATAGCGTTCTATCATCGAGGTTACCTGGTCGCTCTGGTCGGGATGGACCAGAAACACGATTTCATAATGACGCATAAATTGCTCCTTATGGATAAAAATGCCTCCTGCCGAATGCAGTGAAGCAAGGAGTAGAATTCACCAACAGGCGAACCCACAAGAGCGGGAATTGTAAAGACTTCCCACAAAAAAGCAAGTAAAACCACTCCTCTCCAGAAATTTGCAGCACATAGAGTGCAAACACCTAAAAAGACTTTAACCACGAAGACCAGGAAGAATCAACCGGGACAAAAATGTCTTCGTGATCTCATGTGCTTCGTGATGAAAAAAAGAAATGACAGAGAAAGTTACAGGTCAAAAAGCATCCTCTTCAACCTCGATATATGCCAGGCTGACAAATTTGCCGATACCATGGTCAAATCCCTGCCAACTCTTCCATTGATCAAGCTGCTTGACGACGATGGGCTTGATCTCATAATCGGCGAGATCATTCTCATACTCTTTTTTCACAACTTCGAAAATTGTCGACACCAGCAGCAGGAAATTTTCGGCAACCTCCTTGCCACCAGTGCGCCCATGTCCCGGCACGTAGTGTTTGCTATTGATCTCGATCGCCTTTGTCAGGGCTGTCTGCAGCCCCTCGAAGCTCCCACCATCGATGCGGCCGAGGCGCGCATTCATGGCATTGTCACCGAGGAACAGGACATCATCCTCAACCACATGCACCATAATGTCACTGGTGGTATGCGCTTTGGCTATATGATGGATGGCAAAGGTTTTTCCGCCGATGCTGAAGCTATCGCCATCATTGATCGGGATATCTGCTGCAACTATTGTGGTTCCACGGGTTGCTCCTTCGGTCAGACGCAGCATCAGATCGATCCAGGCCTGCCCCTCGCCAGCCTCCACGCCACTGATCAGGTTTGGATGTGCATAAAGTTTCGCATCCGGCCAGGCCTCCCTGATCGCCTGGTTGCCCAGCCAGTGATCGCCATGAATATGTGAGGAGAATGTCGCAACCACAGGTTTGTCAGTAACCGCCCTGATTTTTTGAATCACCATCTCACCAGTCTGGACGCTGCTGCCCGGATCGATAACAACAACCCCGGCATCGGTCAGCACAAATGCAGGATTATTCATAAATCCCTGGTTTTCCACACCGGGATCAGCGACCGGACCATGGATCACATAGACTGCATCAGTGATTTTGTCAGCCTGGTACTCTACGGCCAGCGGCGGTCCCTTTTCCGAAGTCTCTGCCGAGACAGCGACCGGCAGGATCGTGAGAGCAGAGAAGATAATAACAAGTTGTTTCAACATGGGAATTCCTCAGGGTATTAGTTGCAATCAGTAGCACTGATAATGGATAGTACAACCTCAATCAGATGCCGCAATCATGGAATACCCCTATAGATACGCATAGATTCGCCTATACCTGTGAGCGATATAATGAATTATATTTCCTGCTTGTGACCTTGCATTAATTTAAGTATGTGCTAATATGCTGTTATAGCATGATTTGATATAAATCAAACCACTTCATCTCCATACCAACCGGAAAAGACCATGACAGACGCTGAATGCAACAAAGAGTTTCTGGCTTTCGAAGAGTGCAACTTGTGTCCCACACGTGAAATTGCGCTGTTTGCGGATGTCAAACCGGAAGATCTTCTGCAGATGCACTCACCCATTCAGTACGAGGTGATCGAAAAAGGAAGCAAGCTGTATGAGATCGATGAGCAGGCTGACTATATCTACACTCTGCACGATGGCGTTGTGAAACTGGTGCAATATTTGCCGACCGGCGAACAGCGCATCGTCAGGCTACTGAGAAGAGGCGATCTGGCCGGGATAGAGGCAGTCACCGCAGGTGAATACCAGCATGACGCCATTGCAATGACTAAAGTCAGCGTGTGCAAAATTCCTGCTGATATCGTGCTGAATCTTTCTCAAAAAAGCCCTGAACTCCACGCAAATCTGTTGAAAAAATGGCAGTATGCACTGACGACGTCCGACACCTGGCTGACCCGACTCTCGACCGGGCCATCCCGCTATCGCGTCGTTCGACTCTTGATCTGGCTCTCTGAAAACTGCCCCGAAGAGGAGTTTTTCATGCCGGGCAGAGAGGATATCGGAAACATGCTCTCTCTGACCACCGAAACAGTCAGCCGCACCATTGCAGGACTGCGCCGCGATGGTGAGATTGAATTACTAGGCGCCGACCGCGCCAGGGCAGATCTCGTAAAGCTGAAAAAAATTGTCAAGGAGCCTGCATGACGCACTTTCCTGTTGATCCTGATTCAGGCATCCAGCAGGAGAGTTTCGCAGTCATTCAAAACCCGCGAAAAAACCGCAAGCGTTTCCCCGAAGGCTGTGTCACCACGGTTGCCGATGAAGAGGAGGCGCTGTCTCGCACCGAGGGAGTGGGGAAATTAGGTGCGGCTTTAGTCTATGGGCCGTCAGTTTCATCAGAAGGTTTGCGCATCTATTATCTGGTGCGCTGGTTATAAGAGACGTGAGTAGCGAGTCGTGAGGACTGAGTACTCACTACTATCTTTTTCTCAGTCCTCGCTACTCAGTACTCGCTACTATCCTTTCTTGCGGATGTAGATCGCCTGGGCATTCACCGTCTTGGTGTGAGCCGGGACAGGAATATAACGTCCGTTGCGGTAGACATCAACGGTTTCAGATGCTCCCTTACCAGTATAGCCAAGAATCAGTACACCATTGGCGCCCATTCTGGCAGCCTGAAGCCTGGCCTGCTGAACCAGGTAATCCTCGATTTCCTGTGATGTCATATTAGGTTTGCTGGTCGCTGTAACATTCCCCTTTACAATATAGTCACCCGGTGCATTCGTATAGAATTTGACTTCCTCGGGTTTGATGACTTCCGGCTCGGCAACTTGCTGTGTTGTGCAGCCTGCAACAAGCAGAACCAGCAAGGTTATTGAGATAGATTTATAAAGCGAAACTTTCATTGATGACTCCTGAACTGGTTGTTGGGTAGTGCTGTTAAATTGATTGGTCGGGGTGAGAAGATTCAAATTTCCGGACACCGCATGTCAATCCACATCACAATAACTGTGGCTGAAAAGGCCTGATCCAAAGACAAGCCTTGCCAAATACACGACGCCATCATAAAGGGATTCATTCTCCGTGTCCAACTGACGGGATGACGCAGGTGTCATTCAAAATCCATTTCAGGTTAAAGCTCAAACTCGGCCCAGATCGGACAATGATCCGAGGGCTTCTGCATGGCGCGTATGTCGTAATCAATCCCTGCACCGAGCAGTCTCTTCTGCAACGCTTTGGTTGCAAGTATTAAATCAATCCGCAGGCCTCTCCGGGGTTCGCGATCAAAGCCCCTGCTGCGATAGTCGAACCAGCTGAAGCGGTCTTCGACATCAGGATGGATATCACGGAAGGTGTCCAGCAGCCCCCACTCCATGAGACGCTCCATCCATTCACGTTCTTCGGGCAGGAAACTGCATTTTCCGCTGCGCAGCCAGCGTTTGGCATTATCCGGGCCAATGCCGATATCCCGGTCGAGACGGGCGATATTGACATCACCCATGACGACCAGGTTGTCATCAGGACTAAAACCCTGAAGATGGACCATTAAATCTTCGTAGAAGCGGCGCTTATTGGGGAACTTGGTTTCATGCGTGCGGCTCTCGCCCTGGGGGAAATAACCATTGATCACAGTCACCCGGTTGCCGTTGTCACTCTCATAGGTTGCCGTGATCAGCCGGCGCTGGGCATCCTCCTCGTCAGTTGCATAGCCGCGTGAGACACTCACAGGCGCCTTCTTGGAGAGCAAAGCGACACCATAGTGTCCCTTCTGGCCAAAGTATTCGGCATGATAGCCAATCTCCTGCACCATCTGCAGCGGGAAGTCAGGATCCTGCACCTTGATCTCCTGCAGGCCGATAATGTCAGGGTCGAGCGTATCACGCAGTTTTTCGAGTTGATGCGGACGGGCGCGCAGACCATTCACATTAAAAGAGACCAGTTTCATTTATGCCATACCTCGGGAAGCGCCGGAAACACAAGACGTAAACCAATAAGATGATGCCGCTCTCCGGGAGCGGCGCTGTCACGATAACTGGCGCGGCGCAGCGCAGGCTGTGTATGCAGCGTGGCGCCGCGCACGGCAACATGATTGTCAGGAAAAGTGGTCGTCAGTAGTGAAATATTCGGGCGTTCGTAACCCGCATAGGGCTCGAATGCATTCCAGCACCACTCCCTGACGCGTCCGGTCTGCTCAATAAGTCCCTGACGAGCCGCAAGTTCCCACTGGTATTCGTGCTGGATGGCGGCTCCTTCGAATCCCTCATGGCCTGCAACCCAGTTGCAGAATGCCTCCGCTTCATACAGGGATATGCCGTATACCGGATCTGTCGGTGACAGATCACTCGCCCCATTTTGACCAATGATATACCACTTGTCATCGGCATCTTTGCGCCAGTGATGCGGCGTCTGGGGTTGATGCTGCTGACGCCAGCTGCCGCCCTCCCCACTCCACCACTCGTCACGCTGATAACCTCCGGCGTGCATAAAAGAGAGCCAGTTGGCATTGCTTATCATCGATTGACTGATGCGATAGCTGTGCAGCTCAGTGATCTGGCGCGGCAGTTCATTATCAAACACCACGCCTTTGGTCGCGCCGATGCGGTAGTGGCCCTGTCTGATTGTCGCAGTTTCCAGCACGGCATCAGCCGGGGTCAAAGACTGTGAGCATTCAAAGTGTTGATTCTGATGTAGTGTGCGCTCTGACAGCACCTCGAGCATCTGTTCATAGATTCTGCTGTGCAGCTGCACCAGCATGGCGGTCAGCCAGCCATCCTTCAGCAGAGGATGTTCGGGCAACATGGAGGGATTTGCGAGACGGGTGAGGTTCTCTTCATAGATCTCCAGCGCCCAGTTCAGCAGGTGTCCGCGCTGGGGAATCTGATCCACGAGCTGCGCATTGGTGAGGCGTTCATCACCAAAAATATGCGATACCCTGTCGGCCAGATCGCTCTCTTCCTGTACGACACTGCGCAGCAACAGGGTCTCGACATAGACAGCACGGCCAAAATACCATGAGAGCGATTGCAGCTGTGGATGGTAGTAGTAGAGAGCCTCATCGTCAGAGAGAGACTCAAGCAGCGATTGCTGCAGTTGATGAAGATGGCTCAAAGCGCCAAGCTGCTGGTGAGGATTGGTCATTGAGTAGAAAACTGTTATTGGGTTTTAGGTTTTAAGTGTTAGGTTTTAAGTTTACCCGTTCCCACCAGAGACGGTGGGAACGAGATACTGTGTTACCTAAAACCTAAAACTTAACAACCCGCCTCTATTTTCCAGAGGGAGCAAAGACGTCCATCAGGACTTCCACGGCCTCTTTTTCATCTTTGGCTGGAACTTTTTTCACTTTGACAACAGTTATTGCAACTGGCTTTGGAGTGGCTTCAACAGCAGCGGGAGCATCCATCGGCGCCTCTGCAGGGACTGCTGGCATTGTTGCCTCCGGGGCGGCCTGCTCCGTGGTTGTTGCCTGCTGCTGAATTTCACCCTCTTTTTTGGGGGTCATGGTCATAAAATAGGCAACCACGGCCCAAATCAGGATGACCAGCAAGATGATCATCATCATGGAAACTTTGCTCTCTTTTTGAGCATCTGTTGCTTCAGCAACAGGGGGTTTTTCTTCTGACATGGTTTATCTCTCCTGAGTCTCTTATAGCGACAGCTATATCATAGCAAGGTTTGGTGGATGGTTTTAAGTTTTAGATTTTAAGTTTTGCAGCAGGCTGCCAATAGAGGCTGCACCGATTTCCAGATGTGCATCGATCAGCTCCTGCGTAATGGCCCCGTCGCCTTTTCCGGCAGCCCAGTTGACCACGATTGCACAGGTGGCGTAACAAAGTCCCTTTTCACGCGCCAGAGCCGCCTCGGGAAGCGCTGTCATACCGACGATATCACAACCGTCAGCCTGCATACGATTGATCTCGGCAGCGGTTTCAAGCCGCGGCCCCTGGGTCACACCGTAAACACCTTCAGTGACAATATCGATGCCCGCGCCGAGTGCCGCATTTGTCAGAATTTGACGCAACTCTGCACAAAATGGAGCAGTGAAGTCAACATGAGAGACCAGGCCATCTTCGCCATCAAAAAAAGTCTGTTCCCTGCCCCAGCTGTAATCGATGAGCTGATCAGGGATGACCATCGCCTGCGGCGGCTGCGTGATGCCGCCGACAGTGGCAAAGCCAATAATTTGCTCCACGCCCAGCTCTTTCATTGCCCAGATGTTGGCGCGATAGTTAATGCGGTGCGGCGGGATATTGTGGCCGCTGCCATGGCGCGGCAGAAACAGCAGCTCGAGATCGCCCAGGCGTCCATGTGTCAGCGGAGCGGATGCTTCACCATAGGGAGTATTGACGACTTCACGATGAATGATTTCCAGCTGCTTCATGCTGGTGAAGCCAGTGCCGCCGATAATGCCGATCTTTTTCATGAATAATCCTAGTAATCTTCGGTGGAGAATATGCCGGGCGCATTGCGCAAAAAGCCCCTGTAATCCATGCCGTAACCAAAAACATAACTATCCGGAACATCCAGGCCGACAAAATCAGCATCTATACCGCAATTTCTATTGTGCTTTTTTTCCACCAGCACAGCTGTAGTGACTGATTTCGCATCTTCATTCAGACAGGCCTCGCGGATCTCTTTCAGGGTTTGTCCAACATCGAGAATATCATCCACAATCAGCACATCCCGTCCATGCAGAGGGAGTTCGTGATGATGTTTCCACACCAGATCTCCACCACTGGTCTCTCCGCTGTAACGGGTGGCCTGGATATAGTCGAATTCCAGCATAAAATCCAGCTTCGGCAGCAACAGTCCTGTCAACACAGCACCGCCATTCATGACGCATAACAGGATCGGGCTTTTAGCGCTAAACTTGCTGTTCAGTTTTACCGCCATCTGCTCGATGCACGCATCGATCTGCTGCGGCGTATAGAGACACGCGGCATTGCGCAGTACCTGTTGTGCGTGTTCAGCGGTCGTATGATTCATGCTGTCTGTTCCATCGCTGTCGCAGTGACTCCTTCATCAGCCAGTTTCACTGCCTTGCTGCCGCGCTTGCCGGATAACTGACCGGCAAGAGTGCTATTTTGTTTGGCGACCATTGTCTGCAGTCGGTGCTGGCTCTCAACAGAGTGATGGCCCTGCATTGCCTGCAGAATTTCATCCGCGGCTTGCGGCTGGTTGCATATCAATACCATGTCGCATCCGGCATCTACTGCAGACAGCGCACGCGTCGCATAACTGCCGGCGGATGCAGCTGCAGCCATGGAGAGATCATCACTGAAAATCACGCCGTCGAATTGAAGCTGGTCACGCAAAACCTGCTGCAGCCAGAAGTGCGAAAAACCGGCGGCATGCTCGTCAGCCTGCTGGTAGATGACATGCGCAGGCATGACAGCTTCCAGTCCATCGCTGAACATACTGATATAGGGTCGGACATCGTTCTTCATGATGGCGTCGATATCACGCCTATCGACGGGCAGATCGAGATGTGAATCCTCGCTGACGGCGCCATGTCCCGGAAAGTGTTTGCCAACGGCTGCCATTCCCGCATCATGCATGCCATGCATCCAGGCAGCGGCCAGTGCGGAAATGACGTCCGGGTCGGCATGGAACGCGCGATTTCCAATAACGTCACACACACCCAGGCCAAGATCGAGAACCGGCGCAAAGCTGAAATCAATATCGGCCATTCGACACTCGGCGGCCATCAGCCATCCCAGTTCACGGGCCTGCAGCAAGGCCTTTCCGGCATCCTGATCGTAGCATTGTCCCAGCCATGACATCGGCGGCAAACTGGTGAAGCCTTTATGGAACCGCTGCACCCTGCCCCCTTCGTGATCGACTGAAATCAACAGTGGCGTGGGTGAACTGGCGCGCATGCTGCTGACGAGCGCAGCCAGCTGTTGAGGATTGTCATAATTGCGGGAGAAGAGGATCACTCCGCCGCAGGCAGGATGTGCGAGACGCTCAATATCTTCTGCTGTCAATTCCATACCGGCAACATCAAGCATGACGTTGCCAGTAATCAAGGCTGTGTTACCCTCACTGCTCATTATTTATTATTTCTCATATCTACAGAATGCTGGTGGATGCGCTGATGCTTATCCCCCTACGATCTATTTCGTGATTTTCGTGTATTTCGTGGTTATGTCCTACGCCTTGCAGCAACCCGCAAGCGCAGCGCATTGAGCTTGATAAAACCCTCTGCATCCTTCTGGTCATAGGCGCCTTCGTCATCTTCGAAGGTTGCGATGGATTCGTCGAAAAGCGAGTTGGTTTCCGAACGACGCCCGGCAATCGAGACGTTGCCTTTGTAGAGCTTGACGCGCACCTCGCCATTGACCACCTGCTGGGTGTGGTCGATTGCCGCCTGCAGCATTTCGCGTTCGGGACTCCACCAGTAGCCGTTGTAGATCATCTCGGCATAGCGCGGCATCAGCTCATCTTTTTGATGCGCGGCATTGCGATCCAGGGTCAAAGACTCCATGGCGCGATGCGCCTTGAGCATAATGGTTCCCGCCGGCGTTTCGTAACAGCCGCGGGACTTCATTCCGACATAGCGGTTTTCGACGATGTCGTCACGTCCGATGCCGTTATCGCCGCCAACCTTGTTCAAATACTCCATCACTTCGGAGGCTGACATCGCTTTGCCGTCGATGGCGACGATGTCGCCTTTTTCATAACTGAGGACCAGGTAGGTTGGCTCGTCAGGAGCCGCTTCAGGAGAGACGCTCCAACGCCACATCTCCTCTTCCGGCTCCGCCCAGGGGTCTTCGAGGATATCGCCTTCATAGGAGATATGCAGCAGGTTTGCATCCATCGAATAGGGGGACTTTTTTCCCGCCCTGGCGAAATCGACATCGATGCCGTGCTGCTCTGCATAATCCATCAGCTTCTTGCGTGACAGCAGATCCCATTCGCGCCAGGGAGCGATGATCTTGACATCCGGCATCAATGCATAAGCGCCCAGCTCGAAACGTACCTGGTCGTTGCCCTTGCCGGTTGCGCCATGGGAGATGGCGTCGGCGCCGGTCTCCTGTGCGATCTCGACCAGGCGTTTGGCGATCAGGGGACGGGCAATGGATGTGCCGAGCAGGTATTCGCCTTCATAGATAGCATTGGCTCGAAACATCGGAAAGACATAGTCTCGCGCAAACTCTTCACGCAGATCTTCGATATAGATCTCCTTGATGCCCATCGCCTCGGCCTTGACACGCGCCGGTTCGACCTCCTCTCCCTGGCCAATATCAGCGGTAAATGTCACCACTTCACAGCCATAGGTATCCTCCAGCCATTTGAGAATAACGGAGGTATCGAGACCACCAGAGTAAGCGAGCACAACCTTATTGATGCCGGAGTCAGACATGATGAAAATCCTAGGGAAAGCGCAATAAAGCGGAGAATTATACCTGAATCAAATGGTGCAACAGTGAAAAATCAGTCGAAATCCACAGGCAGGTAGAAAAACACGAAGCGCCCTTGTTCAATATCGATCTTCAGCTTCGCGCCATGATAGAGACCGTAGTCGACATAGCCGGGGATGGCGGAATCCGCGTGGCATTCACTGGAGTGCTGGGGTGATTCGAAATCGCGGTCACGGT
>JAUXDV010000224.1 GCA_030620735.1 Gammaproteobacteria bacterium | reverse complement strand
TGGCTAAAGAGCTGCTTGTCGCGCACTTCGAGGAAGTCGTTGCGTGTTTGAAAACGGTTGTTGATGATGCATGGCGGCTGCAGCTTGTTTTTCAGCAGAATGGTCTCCTGAAAATATTGCAGCAGCATCTCGTTGAGACGCTGCAGTTCAGTGACCGCCAGGTAATAGCGCTGCATGAACTTTTCGACACCCAGCTCGATATCATCATCTTCGTAGCCAAACAGGGTTGCAAGTGTGCGCTGATAGTCAAACAGCAGCCGGTCTTCCGCCCGTCCGGTCGTCATGTGCAGGGCAAAGCGAACCCGCCACAAATGCGCCTCCTCTTTTTTCAGCGATTGATATTCGTTGCGGGTGAGAAAGTGATGCTTTACCAGCCCTCTCAGTGAGGGGACGCAGAAGTGGCGTTTTGCAACCCAGCCGATCATCTGCATGTCACGCAATCCTCCGGGACCCTCCTTGACATTGGGTTCAAGTGAGTGGGCGGTGTCGTCATATTTGAGGTGACGCTGCTGCTGCTCCCGCCACTTGGCTGTGAAAAAGAGATCGGAGGGCCACATATTTTGCGGCCCGGTCTGCTCCAGCATTTGTTCGACAAGTTTGCTGTTGCCGCACAGAAATCGCGCCTCCATCAGGTTTGTAGCAACGGTGATATCTTTTATCGCCTCTTCCCGGCACTCCTGCAGGGTGCGTACACTTTGCCCGACATGCAGTCCGATGTCCCATAGCAGGGTGATAAAGGAGGAGAGCGCCATGGCAATCTCTTCGTCATCTGTGTGGCCCAGCAGGATCAGCAGGTCGATATCGGAAGCGGGATGCAGTTCACCCCGGCCGTAACCCCCCACGGCAACAAGAGCGATATCCTGGGGTTCATCAAAATGGCTCTTCCACAGATTCTGCAGCAGTGCATCAACCAGAGCAGCGCGGCCATTCACCAGTTCGCGGATGGGGGCATTGTCGATAAACATTTTGTCAAGTTGACCGCTTGCCTGTTTGAGGGCAGTGCGGATCTGAGCAACGTCAGAGTCTGCCCCGGCAATGGCAGCGAGCATCTGCTGCTGGATGGTTGAGATAGTCATTTGGGTGTCTCTTAATAAATACTGGGATTTTCAGGGCTGTTTATTAGAACGTAGGGTGCAAAAAGCGACAGCGCATTGCACCGGACATGCGGCGCAATGCGCGGAGCTTATTGACGCCCTACGGCTTTATCATTGCGAGGAGTGGGGCGACGTGGCAATACTTCACTCTTCATCACGCAGAGTCAGCACTTCGTGGCCACTCTCCGTGACCAGCAGGGTGTGTTCCCACTGGGCGGAAAGTTTTCTGTCCTTGGTGACAACGGTCCATTGATCCGGCAGCAGCCTGATCGAGGCCTTGCCGGCATTGATCATGGGTTCGATAGTAAAACACATGCCGGTGCGCAGTTCCATGCCGGTGCCGGGTTTCCCATAATGCATCACCTGTGGATCTTCGTGAAAATTCCGGCCAATGCCATGCCCGCAATATTCACGCACAATAGAGAAGCCTGCAGCCTCGGCGAGCTGCTGGATGGCATGACCAATATCTCCAAGCCTGATGCCTGGTTCCACCATGTCGATACCTCGCCACATGGCGTCCTGTGTCGTTTGTATCAGACGTTTGGCGAGTACCGAGGCGTTGCCGACGGGAAACATCTTGCTGGTGTCTCCGTGAAAGCCATCCTTGATCACTGTGATGTCGATATTGATGATATCGCCGCTCTTGAGCTTTTTACCGCCAGGAATGCCATGACACACCTGGTGATTGACCGACGTGCAGATTGATTTGGGGAAACCGTGATAATTCAGAGGAGCCGGGATCGCCTGCTGGTGGTTGACGATATAGTCATGACAGATGCGATCCAGCTCATCCGTGGTGACGCCGGGGAGAACATGGGATTCGACCATCTCCAACACATCGGCGGCCAGGCGGCCGGCGATGCGCATTTTTTCGATCTCGTCCGCTGTCTTGATGGTTACGGGCATGGCACAGTCCAAATGAGTAATTGATTGAGTTAAAGTGCGCATTATGCTATAAAACGCGCCCTTGCAGATCAACTATCGATTTGTGAGGAAATTCACACATGTGTCGACACAGTAGCCGGGTGCCCTGATTTATTGAATAACGGGTTGGTTTGCTGGGGCACATGGAAGCCGAACCCAAAACCGGAGTTAATCAATGTCAAATATTAGTATGCGCCAGATGCTTGAGGCAGGCGTACATTTTGGTCATCAGACCAGATACTGGAATCCAAAGATGTCACCGTACATTTTTGGACACCGCAACAAGATTCATATTATCAACCTGGAGCAGACGCTGCCGCTGTTTAATGATGCCATGAACTTTCTTGGCACACTTGCAGCTAATGGCGGAAAAATCCTTTTTGTCGGTACCAAGCGTGCGGCGCAGGATGTCATTCGTGAAGAGGCGGAGCGTTGCGCCATGCCCTATGTGAACCATCGCTGGCTTGGCGGTATGCTCACAAACTACAAGACCATTCGTCAGTCGATCAATCGTCTCAAGGAGATAGAGTCGATGGAAGCGGATGGCACGCTTGAGAGCCGTTTCAACAAGAAAGAGGCTCTCAATATGACGCGTGAAAAGATCAAGCTCGATCGCAGTCTTGGCGGTATCAAGGATATGGGCGGTGTGCCTGATGCACTCTTTGTTGTCGATACCGGCCACGAGGATATCGCTGTGCTTGAAGCGAAGAAGCTTGGCATTCCTGTCATCGGTGTTGTCGATACCAATAATGATCCCGACAGTATCGATTACGTGATTCCAGGTAATGACGATGCCATCCGCGCAGTTCAGCTTTATGTCCAGGGGGCTTCAGCCGCAGTTCTCGAGGGGCGTGCGAGCGCCGCAATGGTTGCCGCTGCAGGCAATCCTGAAGAGAGCAAGGCAAAACCTGCAAAAGCTGAGAAACCTGAGAAAGCCGAGAAAGCTGTTGAAGCTGAAAAACCAGCAAAAGCCGAGAAAGCTGTTGAAGCTGAAAAACCAGCTGAAGCTGAAGCAGATAAGCCCGCAGAAGCAGATAAACCCGCAGAAGCAGAAGCTGAAAAACCCGCAGAAGCAGCCGAATCTAAATAAACATCGGTAAAGCGGGCGCTGCCGCTTATCCACCTTGTAACTTTTTTACCACGAAAGGCACGAAAAACACGAAATCGATAAGCTGTGATTTGTTCGTGCTTTTCGTGTGTTTCGTGGTTATAGGGTCCCTTGGGGTGGTATAGGCGTGGCGAATTTCAGCTGATGGGCAATAGAGACGAATTTTTCAAGAGGAATAGAGAATATGGCGATTACAGCCTCTCAAGTTAAAGAGCTGCGCGAACGCACCGGCGCGGGCATGATGGAGTGTAAGAAAATGCTGCAGGAGACCGATGGCGACATCGAAGCAGCGATTGAAATGATGCGCAAATCCGGACAGGCGAAGGCAGCCAAGAAGGCGGGGCGTATTGCAGCCGATGGTCTGGTTGTGATTACTGCATCCGAAGATGGGAAATCTGCTGCTATGGCGGAAATCAATTGTGAAACAGATTTTGTTGCAAAGGATGAGGGTTTCTCCTCCTTTGCCGGAGCAGTCGCTGCGCGGGTGCTCAATTCCGATGCAGACGATGTGGCTACACTGGTTCAGCAGCCGCTGCACGACGGTGATGAGACAACGATAGAAACCACGCGTGAAAATCTGATCTCCAAGATTGGTGAAAATATCTC
>JAUXDV010000057.1 GCA_030620735.1 Gammaproteobacteria bacterium | reverse complement strand
GTTCCCTTGCGCAGATGGTCAATCACCCGTCCCGGCGTACCCACGATCACGTGAACACCACGCCTCAGGGCGCGCAGCTGAATCTTGTAATCCTGGCCGCCATAGATTGGCAGGACATGAAATCCACGCATGTGAGAAGCATAACGCTGAAAAGCCTCGGCAACCTGGATAGCCAGCTCCCTGGTGGGAGTCAGCACCAGCAGTTGCGGCTGCGTCTTTTTCAGGTCGATGCGCGACAGCATCGGGAGCGCAAAAGCCGCGGTCTTTCCGGAGCCTGTCTGCGCCTGCCCGACGATATCGCTGCCCTCGAGCAACACCGGAATGGTAGCCGCCTGAACGGGAGAAGGCGTTTCATAACCGACTTCATCGAGCGCCTTGAGCAGTGCTTCACTCAGGGCAAGATCCTTAAAAGTGACCGTTGGAGAGGAGTTGTCAGACATTGCAATAACCTGTGTCGATGCCAGAGTGTTACTTATCTTCAGCCTGTTGCGGCGTATAGGCCTTAATAGAGAGCGCATGCAGCTCATCACTGCTGATCTGCTTTTCAACAGTAGCATTGACCAGGCGATGGCGCTGCAGCAGCGACTTTCCTTCAAATTGATCGCTGATGACCGTTGCCTCAAAATGGCGTCCGTCACCGGTGACTTCAACGCCGGCTCCAGGCAGACCCTGCTCGATGAGCGCTTTTACTGCATCTGTTTCCACAAAATGCTCCTGCTGATTGATGATACGGCGCTATTATATCCTGATTCACAGATCACTGGTCTCTTGCTTATACCATGTTAAGATCTTGATAAATAATCAGAGAGCCAAACGTGATAATAGATCGATACCTATGGTGCTGTGCGCTGCTGCTCTTCCCCTCTGCAGTATCAGCCACGAGCGCGCTCGAAAAGCTTGACCTCACCACCCACTGGGTTGGATATGCCTCACTGGCGATTTTTTTTCTCGCCTACCTGGTCGTCATGCTCGAAGAGTTCACCCATATGCGCAAATCCAAACCGGTGATGCTGGCGGCGGGAATCATCTGGGCTCTCATCGCATGGATATACCAGGCACAGGGTTTCAACCATACTGTCGAACAGGCCGTACGCCACAACCTGCTGGAATATACAGAGTTGATGCTGTTTCTGCTGGTCGCGATGACCTACATCAACTCCATGGAGGAGCGCGGCGTCTTTGATGCGCTGCGTTCATGGCTGATCCGCAAGGGCTTTGGCTTTCGTAAACTTTTCTGGATCACAGGACTTCTCGCCTTCTTTATCTCACCTATCGCCGACAACCTGACGACTGCCTTGCTGATGTGTGCAGTGGTGTTGGCCGTAGGCGGCAGCAATAGCAAATTTATCCTGCTGGCCTGCATCAATATTGTGGTGGCTGCGAATGCCGGCGGCGCCTTCAGTCCCTTCGGTGATATTACGACGCTGATGGTGTGGCAAAAAAACATCGTCACCAACCAGGGCGCCGTCGACTTCTGGGCCTTCTTTTACCTCTTTATCCCGTCAGTGGTGAACTGGCTAATCCCGGCTGCCTTGATGATTTTTGCCGTTCCCAAAGGCCATCCCAACGGGGATGAGGAGCCGGTCAAGATGAAACGCGGTGGCATGACGATCGTGTTGCTGTTCCTTGCCACCATCGCCACTTCCGTCAGTTTCCATCATTTTCTCTATCTTCCACCTGTCATCGGCATGCTGACAGGACTTGCCTACCTACAAATGTTTGGCTACTACCTGAAGATCACATCGCGTGCAAATGCGACGATTGCCGTCACCCATGAAGAGCTCGGCAACCCGGTTGCCTTTGATATTTTCCGCAGAATTGCGCGCGCCGAGTGGGATACGCTGTTCTTTTTTTATGGCGTGGTATTGTGCGTCGGCGGCCTTGGATTTATCGGCTACCTGGGCCTGGCTTCTGAGGTGATGTATAGCGAGTGGGGGCCAACTGCCGCAAACATCTCCGTCGGAGTGGTGTCGGCAATCGTCGACAATATTCCGGTGATGTTTGCCGTATTGACGATGATGCCGGAGATGTCAGAAGGCCAGTGGCTGCTGGTGACACTCACAGCCGGGGTCGGAGGTTCACTGCTCTCGATCGGCTCCGCAGCAGGCGTCGCCCTGATGGGACAGTCACAGGGAAAGTATACCTTTTTCGGCCATCTGAAATGGATGCCTGTCATCGCACTCGGCTACGTCGCCAGCATTGCAGTGCATCTGTGGATCAATGAACATCTGTTTGCAGTTGCCGGGTAATCTCCCAATAACCCTGTGTGCTCGATTCTGCATAGGATGTGCCGAGGCAGGATGCTGGAAGCGCCTTCTGACGAAGATTGAACGAGACACGAACTCCCATTCCATCGATTCACTCAAGGCTTCCTTAATGTCAGATCAGTCATCCGGAGATAACGGATCATTCAGCAGCAGTGTTTCGTACTGACGAAAGCCGGGGTCTCCTATTGGCCGCATCTCTCCGATATGGGTGCGAAACCCGCCTGCTTTGCGGTCGGAAAAATAGAGTCGCATGGTCTCTGTGATCGCGGCAAATGCGAGTTGATCCCAGGGGATCTGCGACTCGTCGAGCAATTTGACCTCGAGGCTCTCCATTCCCGGCCCGAAATGCGGGTTTTTCAATGTGGCGCGAAACAGCATGTAGACCTGGTTGATATGCGCCAGCGTAAATACGCTGAAGAGATCGATCACCTCGACGTCGGCGTTCGCCTCCTCCATGGTCTCCCTTGCCGCACCTTCCGAAATCGTTTCGGAATTCTCCAGAAAACCTGCGGGCAGGGTCCACAGACCATGCCTGGGTTGAATAGCTCTGCGGCAAAAAAGAATCTTCTCTTCGCACTCAACGATGCAGCCGGTAATGACCCGCGGATTTTGATAATGAATTTTGCCGCAGGAGGGGGAAGTACAGATATCGCGCAGACGATTATCCCCCTCGGGAATAGCCTGCTCGACAATTGAACCGCATTTGGGGCAAAAGTTCATTCTCATCTTCCCAGTTTTTTCAATGATGCATTCACTCCGTTCAGGGAGAACTTGGTCACACGCGAGCGTCCCTGCCTGTTGGTGTAAGTCACCCACATCTCATCACCCCTCTGCATTTTTGCAAGCAGTGTCTGGGTGAGTCTCGAATTGACAATACGGACTTCACCTCGTCCGGCTTTTGTAAAGTCTTTTCGAGGAACAATATGCATCGGCAGGTTTCCATCAATTTGTATGCGCATGGGCTTGGTTGCATCAAGCATTCCAGCATCAGCCAGCATGAACTGGCGCGCCCCCCGGCTTGCTCCTGTCACTCTGATCGAGATGTCCTTTTTACCGCCCTTGACAGTTCCTTGTGCTGTGGCGGCACACTTGTAGCGCCCCGAACAGGAGACACTCCATCTTTTGCCCGATCTACCGATCTTCTGCCACCAGGATGTCGAACTCCGACGGTTGTTTTGCTGTACAACCTCGGCAATATCGGCATCCTGTGTAGCGGATGGCCTGAAGGTCTGAACCGGTGGCCGTGATGTCGGCCGCGTCTCAACAACTGCCTTGCCGCTCTTCTGTGGCTTAACTTCAGGAGCCTTTTCGGCTATTTCGGCTTTTGGCGCACCGCCGCCCAGTTCGTTCATTGCTGCGGTAGATCCCAGCAATGAATAGACCGGTTGCCTCCATTGCCCGCGGACGTTGCGATAGCTCAGACGCAATGTTCTGCCTCTCCGGATTGCTGACATCACGTTCGCCAACACACGGGAATTTGAGATTTTATATTCTCTCTGCGAGAGCCTGACAAAGTCTCTGCCGGGCAACAACTTTATCTCCCTGTTTCCGTCGACCCTGATCCAGATGTTTTTTGAGCCATTTATGTATTGGGCGCCGGCGATATGCAACTGGAGCCTGCTACTGCCATCCATAACAATCATAAGGACAGGATAACCGTCGATTGAACCCCTCATCTTGTAGGTTGTCGCCGCACAGGAACCATCAGACGCACAGCGAATCTGCCAGTTCCTGAATTTCCTGCTCACTCTGGAAGCTGAATTGTCCCGCTGTATCTTCTGCCCGGGCTCTGTTCCTGCCTGTGGCTGTTGTTTTTTCTCCTGTTCAGGCTCTTTACTAACGACAGCTTTGGCAACCGGGGATGCGCTGCTGAGTCTCTTCAGGGCGCTTCCCATGCCCATCAGCGAATATTCAGGTTCACGCGCCTGACCGCGCACATTAGTATAGAAAATCTGGAGTTTGCGGCCTGACGCCATGCGCGAGAGCAGTTTATTTCGCAGATCGCCGTTGGCAACCTGGTATTCGCCTCTGTTCAGACGTTTGAGGTCACGCTTTGGTTCCAGATCAATCAGCGGGGTTTTATCAATGCCGATGCTGATTTTTTTTGAGCCATCGACATACTTCGCGTCGGAGAGAAACAGTTTGCGATGACCGCGCTCTTTACCCGTTATTTTGATCGTGGGATAACCGTCCGTCGTCTCTCCCTGCCGGAGGGTTTTTGCTTCACATGACGAGGAACCTTTGCAGTTCACTACCCAGTCAGTGAATTTTTCAGATGCCCCGATAACGACGCCAGGCGTCAGCAGGGATATCAGTAGTAACAGATTGATGATTCTTGTTGTCATTGGAGAGATATCTTTAAAAGTTTCAGCGTGGCTTAGCTGTTCGAAATTGGACAGCATCAGGAATTTCTGGTTCACTTGCAATTGATGCGCTTCGTTCCCCAGCACATCCTATGATAGTCCGTATGATGCATAAACAACAGCGCATCCAGCATGGAATTCAGCCTCCTGAAGAACAGAGAAATGAATAAAACCATACGCCAACAGATATTTACCCGCTTGCGGGATCAGAATCCGCATCCTACCACTGAACTCAACTACAGCTCTTCATTTGAGTTGCTGATTGCAGTCATTCTCTCCGCCCAGGCGACTGATGTCAGCGTCAACAAGGCAACGGCAGGACTCTTTGCCATTGCCCCGACTCCCCAAACCATGCTGGATCTGGGAGAGCCGGGGCTGCGCAAACACATCAAGACGATCGGCCTGTATAATAGCAAGGCCAAAAACATCATCAAGACATGCCAGTTGTTGATTGAAAAGCACAACAGTGAAATTCCGGAGGATCGCCAGTCGCTTGAAGCTCTGCATGGTGTTGGCCGTAAAACCGCCAATGTAGTGCTCAATACGGCATTTGGACAACCAACCATGGCAGTGGATACGCATATCTTCCGCGTCTCCAATCGCATCAGGATTGCACCCGGTAAAACACCACTGGAGGTTGAAAAACGTCTGCTGAAATTCATCCCGTCAGAGTTCCTCCAGGATGCGCATCACTGGCTGATCCTGCATGGCCGTTATGTGTGCATCGCGCGCAAACCACGCTGTGGTTCCTGTATCATTGAAGATCTGTGTGAATTCAAGCATAAAACTGAAGCATAAATGGAATTGGTGCAACATTTACCCATTGATAACCTGGTCGCCTGCCACAGCTGTGACCTGCTGCATGAGAAAACAGCACTGGGTAAAGGTGAAAAGGCCTGGTGCAGCCGCTGCGGCAGCTTGCTATATCGCACCAATAATAATGCAATCGAGATATCACTGGCTTTGACCATCGCATCACTGCTGCTGTTTCTGTTTGCACAGCTGCTGCCGTTTCTTTCGATCGATGTGGATGGCAATAAAACCACCATCTACCTGATTTCAACCATCGATACATTGTCACAGCTTGATAATGTGCTGCTTGGCATTGCCGGCGCGCTGTTCCTGGTGATCATCCCCCTGGGTGTATTACTGCTTGACCTGCTTTTGCTCAGTTCGCTCTACAGCAACAAAAGACCACTGACACTGTTTGCGCGGCAGCTGCTGCTGCTGATTGGACGCCTGGCGCCATGGAATATGCTTGAGATTTTCCTGCTTGGGGTCCTGGTCACCATCGTTAAACTTGCGTCGATCGCGGAAATCGCACTGCACCAGGGGTTCTGGGCATTTGTAGCTCTGGTGATGATCAATCTGTTCGTCTCGACAACACTGGAGCCGGAGGAGCTGTGGCAGGCAATCGACAAGCACTGACTGCGATGCAGGCCGGCCTCGCCTCCTGCCATGTATGCGGCAAGCTGCAATCCTGTAAAGCCGACCACCATTGCGTGCGCTGCGGCAGTCGCCTCTATCAGCGCAAGCCCTTCAGTGTACAGCGCAGCTGGGCTTTTCTGATTACTGCACTGATTCTCTATGTACCGGCGAATCTATACCCTATAATGAACACCACATCGCTAGGCGTAAAGGATGAGAAAACCATTATCGGCGGAGTGATTCTATTGTGGAGTATGAAATCCTACCCGGTGGCGGTGATTATTTTCACCGCTTCCATCGTCATACCCCTGTTGAAGTTTCTGGTCATCAGCCTGCTGCTATTCTCCATCTGGAAAGGCCACTCCGGCAAGCTGAATCAACAGACCCGGCTGTTCCGCATTATCGAATATATTGGACCCTGGTCAATGATTGATGTATTTGTAGTCATATTGCTGGTCGCACTGATACAGTTTGGCGGAATCGCAACGGTGCTTCCAGGCTCTGCCGCCATGGCGTTTGCAGGCATGGTGATAACGACGATGTTATCCGCGATCAGTTTTGACACGCGCCTGCTGTGGGACAGTGAATGAAGCAGACACCGGAGAATAACAGCAATCCTGCTGCACAGCCCCGAACAACAGGCAGAACAAACCGTATTTCTCTCATCTGGGTCGTTCCTCTGACCGCGCTGGTGATCTCATTCTGGCTCACCTGGCAGCACTATGCTTCACTCGGCTCTCTGATTACGATTCGCTTTGTCTCTGCGGAAGGTCTGGAAACCGGGAAAACAGCTGTCCGTTTCCGCAGTGTCGAAGTCGGCAAGGTCGAGAGCATGCATCTCGACAGCACCCTTCAGCAGGTTATTGTGACTGTGCGCATCAACAAGGAGAGCAGAAACTTCCTCAATGAAGGCACCCGTTTCTGGATAGAGCGCCCGCGCATCGGTCCCGGCGGAGTCTCCGGCCTGGGCACGCTCTTTTCTGGAGCCTACATCGCCATGTCGACCTCGGCCGACAAGAGCCTCGGCTATCAGGATACTTTTACCGGACTCGAGGACCCGCCTCTAACCACCACCGATGAACCGGGACTGCACCTGCTTCTCACCTCTACTTCCGGCGCATCGCTCTCAACCGGAGCGCCGGTGCTATACAAGCAGTTTGAAGTGGGCAAGATCGAAAGCCGGCGTCTTGTCGATGATGGCCAGACAATCGCCTACGGGGTCTTTATCAATGAACCCTATGACCGATTTATCAACAGCAACACCAGGTTCTGGGAGTTGGGAGCCTTCAAGATGGATTTTGGCGCGCAGGGTATGGCCGTGGAGATGGAATCGCTCGCTGTACTCATTAACGGCGGCATCTCTTTCGCCACTCCCAAGCGCCTGAAAGAGGAAACCCCGGTTGAGAATGACACCCTGTTTGAACTCTACCCGAGCCTGGAAGCAGCGCATCTTGATCTCACCAATACCGAGTCTGCATTTGGATATATCCTCCATTTTGACGAGTCACTGCGCGGTCTCGGCATTGGTTCACCGATCGAATACCAGGGTGTTCAGGTGGGTCATGTTGCAGATATCACTATCGAGAATAATACCGAAACAGGAAAGCTGACCACACCTGTGCTGATTTTTCTGGACCCGGATCGTATTGGCAACGGCCTGGACGAGAAGGAAGTCCCGGCCCTGCTGGACAAAGCCGTCGCACAGGGGTTGCGCGCACGCCTGCAGTTTTCAAGCTGGCTGACCAGCCAGCTGTTTATCGAACTGGTGATGATTAACAATCCGCTGCATGCCTCTATCAACCCTGGAGACCCCTATCCTGACTTTCCGACCATCGCCAGCGCCATGGGGGAGATCATGAACAATCTCTCTTCAGTAATCAGGAAAATCGACAAGCTCCCTCTCGAAGAGCTGCTTACATCGGCTAATGTGCTGATCCGTGATTTCGACAGCCTGGTGCGCAATCCTGCAGACGACGAGCTGGGCGAACAGCCGCAACTGCGTCGTGAACAACTGCAGAGCGCCCCGGTGCAGAGCCTGCTGAGTAAAGTCAATCATGCGCTTGACGGCATCAACCCGATCCTGCATTCTGACAAGACTCAGGCGCTGCCTGCACAGTTATCCGCCTCGATCAGGAAGCTCAACAGCACGCTGAAATCAGTCAAACAGATGCTGGAGGGCGACAAGGCGCGTTCACCACTCTATTATGAGTTATCGACCACGCTCAAAGAGCTTACCCGCGCTGCACGCTCGGTTGGCAGGCTCTCCGAGACGCTGGATGAAAAACCCAATGCATTGATTTTTGGAAATGATTAAATTCTCAATAATCCCGTGCGTTTCGCGGTCAGAAGACCGCTCCTACGGTTCTATGTGGCGTCAGATGTGGGAGTGGTCTTCTGACCACGATTAAATGCGATAGCATTTTATTCACATGCACGGTGTTATTGAGAAATTCCCATAGTTATTGAGATATTACGGAAATGTTTTATAAAAGACTGATTCTTTTACCCCTTATCCTGCTCCTTGGTTACGGCTGTGTCTCTAATCCGGGGGGCGGAATTCACTACTATCTGCTGATGCCCTCCTCTTCAGCCGAAAGCGTACCCGCTCATCGCCATCTCAACATTGGAATCGGCCCGATTGAACTCCCCGAGTATCTCTCCCGTCCGCATATCTTCACGCAGACCGGGGAGACTCAACTGAAGTCGAACAAGCAACATCGCTGGGCCGGCTCCCTGGAGAACAACTTTACCGATGTACTGGCGACAGATCTTGGCATGCAGCTGCAAAAGAGCCATATCGAGATCTATCCCTGGGATCGACCGCGCTCAGTCGACAGGCAGATCGTTGTGCACGTGACCCGTTTCATTGCAGATGGCAGAACAGTCTATCTCGATGCGCGCTGGCGTGTGCTTGACAAGCAGGGAGAACAGCGCAAGATCGCCACTGCCCGTCTGCAGCAAAGCCTTGACAACAACGCAGCGGAAGATGATTTTGATGCCATTGTCAGCCTCATGAGCGACCTGGTCGGTGAGTTGGCCCATGAAATTGCGGTTTCGTTGTAGGATAGGACTGAGTTGTGAGTAGCGAGGACTGAGTAAACCATGTCTCGTTTCCACGCAGGAGCGTGGGAACGAGGATAGACACAGATATTGATATCTTTTCATCTGTGTTTATCTGTGTGCATCTGTGGTGAAAAAAGTGGCCCTCATTGCGTGCGTAGGGTGTCAATAAGCGGAGC
>JAUXDV010000262.1 GCA_030620735.1 Gammaproteobacteria bacterium | reverse complement strand
CTCTTCATCACTGAAGTCGATCACCTCCGGATGACCCAACACGGATACGCTGATCACAATATCAGCAACCTCATCTACACCAACAGGTGGAAAGCGCGGGTCAGAAAATGCAGCCGCCCGGGCATGCTCCGCAACATCGTTGACGAGAGGCTGATAGGGTTGCAGTGTACCGATGCAGCCGCGTAACGCACCCTTCTTGTGGAGCGTCACAAAACAACCTCCCTGCTGCTGGAGTTGTTCATCAGACGCATCGGTATCGACAGGCATTGCATGACGATGCCCCAAACCATACCCGATCGATTCACGCGCAACCTGCAGCAATTGCTGCTGCTGTTGCAGACTCAGTTCATTCGTCATTTCACTCTTCATTTCAGGAGAATCTCAGTAGAAGATATAGGATCCATAGCCGACAACCTGGTCTCGAGGGCCTGCAGTATCCCCGGAATTACGCACATCCAGGGTCATCTCCTGCAGCCCCTTCTCTGCCGCGACCTGCAGTAAACCACGCACTCCCTGGTAGCCACAGGCATCATTTGAACCGATACCGCTGTCAAAGTGTTCGATCGCCTGTGTGGTTGCAGCATCGATCCGGCGGGCTGTTTGATAGTCGTGATAATGGCTCAGATCCGAGCTGACCACAATCAGGGTCTCATCACCACCCCACAGTTGGCGCAGTACGGCCGCGACCTCTCCGGGTTCGACACTGCCGATCACCAGCGGCACCAGCGAGAAGCTGTCCAGCACCTGCTGCAGAAACGGCAGCTGTACCTCGAGACTATGCTCCTGTTGATGCGCCGCATCAAACAGATCGACACCTGCGAGTGACCTGATGGTTTTCTGATCCAGCGGAACGATGCCCAGGGGGGTCTCAAAATAGTCTGCAGAGGGCGCGGCGATGCCGCGAAACCCTACCCTGTGATCAGGCCCCAGCAGTATCACACGCGTGATTGTTTTAGCGTGCTGCTGCAGTTGGGAGTATGCAGCGGCCGCCACAGGCCCGGAGTAGATATAGCCGGCATGGGGCTGGATCATCGCTTTTGGTTGAGGCGCCTTCACACTGACTTCAGCAAGAAACTGCTGAACCTGTCGCTCAAGCTCATGCTTATCCCCCGGATAAAACATTCCTGCGACTGCCGCAGGACGAATGTTTGATGTCATAATCTGCTCCTTCTGAACTCTATTATCGCCACCGACCTCGTAGGAGGATAAGCGATAGCGCATCCACCATGATTCTGATAAGCAGGCTTTTTTACCACGAAAGGCACGAAATACACAAAACTATCAGACCTGTTTTTTCGTGTTTTTCGTGTATTTTGTGTTTCATCATATTTCTTGATACATTGGTAGATGCTGAAAAAAAAACGACTTATCTCCCCTGGTGCATAGTAATAAAAAGTCGGTGCTTTTGCCGCTTGCTTACAGTTAAGTTTGGAGTGTTTGAAAAAATTTTCAAGCTGCAGTTGACTTTTTTTTATTTACTACCACTCTTATATAATAGAGATAGGAGAAATAGAGATGAAAGTGACCGAATCCAGACACCCGACAAAATACTGGCATGCGATCGATCATGATCGCATTCAATGCGACCTCTGTCCGCGATATTGTAAATTGAAAGAGGGGCAGCGGGGACTCTGTTTTATCCGTAAAAACGAACAGGGCGCTGTGATTCTGACATCCTATGGGCGTTCCAGCGGTTTCTGCATCGATCCCATCGAAAAAAAGCCGCTGAACCACTTCTATCCCGGCACATCAGTGCTCTCTTTCGGCACAGCAGGCTGTAACCTTGCATGCAAGTTCTGTCAAAACTGGGATATGTCCAGGTCCCGCGAGCAGGATACCCTCATGGACCAGGCGTCACCCGGGGCCATTGCCCGCACAGCTACAGAGCATGGCTGCCGGAGCGTTGCCTATACCTACAACGATCCTGTCATCTTTCATGAGTATGCCATCGACACTGCGCTGGCCTGCCGTGAACAGGGGATCAAATCTGTTGCTGTCACCGCCGGATACATCAACCCGGAGCCTCGCAAGGAGTTCTTTGCCGTGATGGATGCTGCCAATGTTGATCTCAAGTCGTTTAATGAAGATTTCTATCACAAGCTGACAGGAGCGCATCTGCAGCCCGTACTGGAGACTCTCGAATACATCCATCATGAGACCGATTGCTGGCTGGAACTGACCACGTTGCTGATTCCAGGCGAAAACGACTCTGACAAGGAACTGCAGGAGATGACACAATGGGTCGTCGAACATCTCGGCCCCGATGTGCCGATGCACTTCTCTGCATTTCATCCAGACTGGAAAATGAGGGATACACCACCCACGCCGCCTGAGACACTCACGCGTGCCCGTTCAATCGCCATGCAGAATGGCATCCGTTACGCCTTCACCGGCAATGTGCATGACGAGGATGGCGAAAGCAGCTACTGCCACAGCTGCGGAACACGTCTCATAGGCCGCGACTGGTATGTCATCACCGACTGGAGACTGACCGCTGATGGCTGCTGCCCGGAGTGCGGGGAGAAGTGCGCGGGTGTGTTTGAAACCAAACCCGGCACCTGGGGCGCTAAACGACAGCCGGTGATGATTGCCGAGGGAGAGAGGGATGAGGAGTGAGTGGTGAAGAGTGAGGACTGAGGATTGAGGATTGAGGACTGAGGCAAAAAAAACCGCATCAAATGATGCGGTTTTTTTTATGCTGAGATAGCAACAGGATCAGGAAACTTTAGGATCCAGCTCGCCCTTCTCGTAGGAGATGAACATCTTCTCCAGGGAGGTTGCGGTCAGTTTGTCGGCGTTGCCGGCGGCTCCAAACGCTTCAAAACGCGCCTTGCAGATCTCCATCATGCCGTCTGTCGCTTCCTTGAGGAACTTGCGAGGATCGAAGTTGGAGGTGTTTTCCGCCAGGTGACGACGCACGGAACCGGTCGATGCCATGCGCAGGTCGGTATCGATATTGACCTTGCGCACACCATGCTTGATGCCTTCGACGATCTCTTCTACTGGTACGCCATAGGTCTGCCCCATGTCGCCGCCATAGCTGTTGATGATCTTGAGCCAATCCTGGGGTACGGAAGATGAACCATGCATGACCAGATGGGTGTTTGGAATACGCGCATGGATCTCCTTGACGCGATCGATGCGCAGGATATCTCCGGTTGGCTCCTTGGTGAACTTATAGGC
>JAUXDV010000252.1 GCA_030620735.1 Gammaproteobacteria bacterium | reverse complement strand
CGCTGCGCGCTGTTTGCTGAAACCCTCGGAGAGCGTCACAACATTCCGGTGATCATTAATGATCAGCTCAAAGAGATCGGCTTCGGCGCCTGGGAGGGAATGACCAAGGATGAGCTGAGGAGTGAGCGCGTCGAGGAGTTTGCAGCGTTCTATGCCGATCCTGTCAGAAATACTCCACAGGACGCAGAACCGGTTAGCAGTTTTTTTCAGCGCATCAGCGCCGTTGTCAATTCAATCAGGGAACACCATGCCGGCAAACATCTTCTTGTGGTGGCGCATGCCGGTGTCATTCGCGCAGCCCTGACTCATGCGCTTGGCGCCGATGCCGCATGCATGTACCGCTTTGAGGTCACCAATGGAAACATCAGCAGAGTAGCTATCAAGGATGACCATATGCAACTGGTGTTGTTGAACGGACAATTGGGCTGATCTAAATCAAGCTTAAACTCAAAGTCCCTTCCATCTTTTCTGCAGTTTCTGATTTTCCGGTGCGACTGTCTCCAACCAGCGCAATCGTAATACTGACCTCCTCTTTGTCAGCGCTACTTTCACGTTTGCGCAGTGCGGTACTCTTGATCAGCTCGATCAGCCCTTCAGCCAGATGCACCGGAGCATTCATCTCGACGTCATCACGATCCTTGTAACCGCAGCGCAGAATATCCTCATCACTGTTGTCCTTGTAGACACCGGCCATCAACTGGCTATACGCCACACCAATCTGCATCTCATTTTGTTCGACCAGCTTTCTGACGACGTTGATGAACTCCTTCTCATTTTTGACAAACTGCTCATAGAGTTCAGGGTGCAGAATGGAACCGTCCGCCTCTTTGAGCAGCGGGAATGGATTGGCCCAGTAGCTGCTCTCCTTGGCGCCACGGCCCGTCTGCGTACTGCCGGCGGCAACCCGCTCACCCAGGCGCAGATGATCGATCGCCTCCTCCACCGACATGTCCGTATCGATGGTGCTCTCGCCCGGCTCTACCAGGGTGAAGTTGTTCATATAAAGGAGTACATCCAGCGGAGCGCCGGTCATCACCTCTTCACAATCCGTGACAGGAACAATTTGGCGGGCATTGGAGCCGGTATCCTTGTTGTATCCGACCTCGCGACCCTCCATCTGCATTTTCGCCTCGTCACTGAAGCCGTCAAGACAGGCAAATGCGCCTGTTTCGGTGCCGTAAAAGAAGGGGCGCATGACGTGATCATCTCCCTTCTGCAGATGAATGCGGCCCATATCATCGGCCTTGATCAGCATCTCGGTAATGTAGGGCTCATCGCTCTGCTCATCGAATTTCACGATATAGCGGGTACAGCCGCAGTGCAGCGGAATCTCGCCATTGCGGATTGCGAGCACGTTATGCAGTGTCAACACGGGCTTTTTGGCATATCCAAAATATTTCAGTTCATCCCTGTTTGGCACCAGTCCCACCAGCACCTGATTTTTTTCATCCCAGTAATAGCCAAGATCATCAAGATCGGCAGTGGGGTCGCCAAAGACGAAGATGCCATCCGCTGCGCGCCTGTTCCTGATGTCAGCCACCCTGGCGAAGGGAAACAGATTCAGCAGACCAGGCTCCATCTCGATGCAGCCGCGGGATTTGTGGATATAGGCAATGATCAGATAGGCGCCAACCTGGAGTGGAACGGAGACCCAGTCATCCGGTTCGAAATCCTGCAGGCGCAGTGGATTGTGATCGAGCTCGTAAAATGGCAGGGCGCGCTTGTTCGAGGGCGTCGAATAATCCACGCCGGTGCGAATATCCGCTGCAATGGTGACGGGAACGTGGGAAAGCGGCACATAGTCTGAAGGAAGCCTGAAATAGTGCCCGGAGATCTCTCCGGCAGTCACGTTAGGCGATACCTCCAGACCATGTGAACGGCGCACACCATACTCCAGGCCAACCTTTTTCATCAGCTTTCTTCGCGTCTCAAGGATCAGGTCAGCCAGATTGACAGCCTTGCCGGTGACTTTATCTTTGACTGTTTCAGGCGTTTCCGCACCGGTGCTGACAACCTCGTTTTGCAGACGAATCAGGCGCGAGTAGGATTTGCGACGGAAATGATGAAAGGCACCATCGAGAAAACGCACATGATGTTTCGCCTTCTCCAAATCGTGATGAGCGTCGAAGCCATCACTGTCAAGAATTTCCAGAAAATGCCGCGCACAAATCTCTTTGATGAAATCGACTTTATGCCGGGCTTCAGGCCGATGCTCGGATCTATGGTCCAGATCATCGATAAACTCCTGCTTGTATAGTGCAAGGTAACGAGAAAATGAGAGACTTTTAAGAAATTGCTCCGAAGTGGTGCAACCATCACGAATTTCAAGGAGATTTTCCATCCACAAACTCTTCAGCTGATTCAAAATAGCCGGTAATTTTACCACAGAAGCAAATCACGGATTCCTCATTTCTTCTGTCGAGGGCTGCTGCATTATGCAAAAGCCGAGGCATACAAAAGTAGGATATACTTTTAAAACACTTGGAGGAGATTGACTGTGATACAGCTATTACTAGCCCTGGTCGTTGTGGCCATCCTTTATTTTACTCTCCTTGGCGGCTCTGATAAAACAATCGATGAGGCAGTCGATGAGACGGCAGAAGCGCTTTATCAACAAACGCATGGGGTTTATCAACAGCAGATTGAGAAGACAAAAGGACTGGAACAATCCATGCAGCAGGCGGCTGATCAGAAGATGCAGAGAATTGACCGGCAGATCAACGGTGATTGATTTATCTCTTGTAGGCGTGGCCGAGGTTGTCCACACTAATAGAAGTAGACCAGTAGTCCAAGAATGACGGCTGTCATTGCATAGACTGCCGGTGGAGATGTGAACCAGCGAGGCTTGGTGTAACCAGGATTGGTCAGTCTTTCATACGCCCCTTTCATACTTGCTCTGTGATCAGCCGTTTCCTTTATTTTCACAACGTGACGAATCCATCCAATGAGCATTATCCCGACGATGAATACAATCGTTTCTACGGGGAAGTAGATAAGCCCAAGAACCAGCAGTATGAGTATGATGAATTGCATATTGTTTCTTATGCACCTCGGCCACCGAGCCGGGGTTTGCGGGTGATTAATCAAAACGGTTAGGGAATACAACGGTGTTAAAGCTAGTATAGAAGCATTGGCCTGAAAAAGACAAAGGCCGACAACTCGTTGAGTTATCGGCCTTTTTATTGGTAGGCGCGAGTGGATTCGAACCACCGACCCCCACCATGTCAAGGTGGTGCTCTAACCAACTGAGCTACGCGCCTGTAAAGCAGCGCGCATTGTAACTACTCTTTGAAGTGGTTAC
>JAUXDV010000280.1 GCA_030620735.1 Gammaproteobacteria bacterium | reverse complement strand
TCGGGCGTGAGTTTGCCGATGAGACCATCGTGCTGCCTTTTATCGACGGCAAAAGCACCAGTTCCACCATTGAAGCAATTCGCGCATTATGAAAACCGTAATCGAGACCGTATTAGAGAATCACCTGCAGACCTTCGTAAAAAGCAGGGAGATGCTGCTCCCTGATATTCAAAGAGCCTGCGAAACAGCAATCAGGATCCTGGACAAAGGCAACAAGGTCCTGTTGTTTGGTAATGGTGGCAGCGCCGCAGATGCACAGCACATCGCCGCGGAACTGACAGGACGCTTTCACAGCAACACTCGCCGCGGCCTGCCCGCTATCTCCCTGACCACAGACAGCTCTGCGTTGACATCCATCGGCAACGATTTCGGTTTTGAACAGCTCTTCTCCAGGCAGGTCGAGGCACTGGCCTCACCCGGCGACCTGCTGATCGGCATCTCCACATCGGGAAACAGCAGCAATGTCGTGGCCGCCCTGGAACAGGGAGGGGATTACTGCACAACCATCGGACTGAGTGGCAACGGCGGCGGCGCCATGCAGCAGCTGTGCGATATCAATATCGTGGTGCCGTCAACAGAGACACCCCGCATCCAGGAGATGCATATCCTCATCGGTCATATCATGTGTGAGATGATTGACAGGCATTTCAGTCAACCGGCATAGCAAAAAAGCATCACCCATCTATGCCACCACATGGTGTGACAAACACCAGGAACAGCTTTCATGCAATTACGCCTCCTTGAGAAACGACTGAAGAAAACTTTCATTCGCGTCGAGACATTCATCAACAAACGTCTCGGACGCCAGTTTATTCCCACAGACCTGGGGGCCTTTGATATCGAGACGAGCAGTTACTGCAATCTCAAGTGTCGTTTCTGCGCCTACGAAAAGAAACAAAGTGCGACAGTATCCATGTCGAATGAGATGTTCTTTGATTGTGTCAAGCAGGCGATAGATATCGGTTTCAATCGCTTCCATCTTACGCCCTGCACTGGTGACGTATTCATGGACAAGCACTCGTTCGAAAAATTTGCCTACCTGGATTCCCACCCGCAGGTGAATGGATATCACTTTTTTTCGAACCTGACAATCCCAACGCAAGATCAACTCATGCAGCTCATGGATCTCAAGAAATTTGAGCGCTTGACCATCAGCGTTTACGGACATGACGAAGAGAGCTTTGTAGCCATTACCAAGTCATCCCCAAAGATCTACCGACGACTGCTAGCGAACCTCAACACCATACTGACTCACATAGAAAGCTGGCCTTTTAAAATCTCGATCGGATTCCGTTCGACTTTTGATGTACCGGCCGAAGATTCAAGCGAGTTGATGACCTTGCTAAAGGAATTCAAGAGGGCGGGGGTTGGAGTTCACGCCTCGCATGGCGTCTACAACAATTGGGGAGGCTATATCACCCAGGAAGACGTACAAGGTCTCAACATCCACATCTCCTCTTCGGACTGGACGCACAAAAATGGAGCATGCGTCAAACTTTTCGATTCTGTCCAGATCATGGCGACCGGCATCGTCAACGCGTGTTCGTGCAGAGACGTGGATGCGACGCTGAGAATTGGCGATGTGCAAAAAACCCCTCTCAAGCAGATCATCAGCGCAAAAAATGCGGAGTACAGACGCATTATCAGCGAACAGCAAGCCGGAAAATTCAGGCCGGTTTGCTCCAGTTGCGATTTCTACAGAAGCATATATCACCAGCCCAAGAGTTATCGCAGAGAAAGAGTCACCGTTCAGACTATAAAGGAATATTTAGGTCAACTGGATAGTTGACAGAGAACTTGTCAGATCCAAGGAGTTGTCAACAACAGGTATTTTCTCAAGCACCCTGCGAAAGCTCAAAGAATGCGCGGAATTATTGAAAACATACTAAAATAGACAGCATGTGATTAACAACATTATTAGAAGTATCCAAACGCCGGATCCATTTTTTTCATCGCTTCAGCAACAACAACCAGGTCAGCATCACTCATATACTCTTTATAATTCCCGACCTTTCCTTTGCGAACCTTAAATGACTCTGGATCATCAACGTCTCCAGGTACAAGAGCATATACGCCAATGCCAGATACCAGCGTCTTATCCACTCCGCCAATTTTTTCAATCTTCTTCATATTATCGAATGAGGAATAATCCAGGCTCACCTGAAAAATAGCTTCATCAAACTTCACATTCAAAAAATCAAGAACTCTGCGGAATGTTGCTGCATCATCCGCTTTCGCATCTTCGTAGCGAATCATCAGAAAATTATCCAGTCGGTGCCACTCTCGATACCAGAAATTCATGGTCTCAACCACTTTTTTCACACCGAATTTTTTATCTACAAGCAATTCTGAAAGCGTACCGGAAAAATTAGACGAATGTTTACCGAACGAACGTTTCGTCAACTGAAAGTAGAGTGACACCATCAGGTCACGCGGATCACGCACTATCAGCACCTTCGGCTTGTTCTGGCGATGCTGTTTTGGAATCACCCGTATCCCACGTATCCTGCCATACAGGCGCGGCTCGGCTCGATTCTCCCAAAAGTCATGCGTGTACTTGATTTTCTGAACTGGTGATGTTTCAAAAAGCTCAATCTGCTGCCCCTTGAGTTCAGCCAAGTACTTAGAAAGGAACACGCGCAACCAGGTACGACCACTCTTAGGCACAGATATCACAAACGCGTCCGCTTGATCAAAAGCCTTGGCTTTACTACTTAAATTCCAAGTGACAAACATAAAAAGAGCCCTCTTTTATTCGTTACCCTGATGCTGGTGACAGGAGTTCTGCATTAAGGAGTTGTCCATAAATAACTTCCCGATATCGCGCAGCAATGTTGTTCGTATTCAAGGCGCAGCAAGGGGCGCATAGCAGCGTTATGTAACTCTTGCTGGAACGCTGAAGACGGGC
>JAUXDV010000298.1 GCA_030620735.1 Gammaproteobacteria bacterium | reverse complement strand
CCGACCTCGACAAATGCGGAGGACTCAGGTGATGCCGAACGATAGAAGGTGCCCACCATCGGCGAGTTGACCGTGTGGCCGGTGTACGCAGGCTCTTCCTCTGTCGCCGGAGCAGCAGGGGCCTCTGCGGCTGCAGCCGGCATAGCTGCTGCAACGCCGGCAGGAGGCAGAGCTGTCTGCATGACTTGCGGCATTGCCATGATAGGGGGCGGGGCCGATCCGATACGGCTGATGCGAATAGAGTCTTCACCTTCATTGATTTCGATTTCAGCCACATCGGAGGCCTCGACGAGTTCGATCAGTTTTTTAATTTTTCGAATATCCACAGATTGTCCCTCTAGAATCCTTGATTCACTATAATGTTTGCAAATGAGTCAAGTTTTAAAAGAATCTCTCGCTAAGAACGCAAAGGACGCAAAGGTTTTTCTTGGCGGTCTTGGCGTCTTTGCGAGAGAAAATGTTTTTTCATGCCTTGTCAGTCTGAGACCTGATCTCACTAGAGATGATTCAGTGCGGCAGTCAGGGCAAGATCATAGCCCTGGCTGCCAAGACCGGCGATAACGCCAACGGCAATATCAGATAAATGGGAGTGGTGACGAAACGCTTCCCGCTGATAGATATTGGAGAGATGCACCTCGATAAAGGGGATCTCAACAGCGAGCAGGGCGTCACGCAGAGCGATGCTGGTATGGGTAAAGGCCGCAGGATTGATGATGATAAAGGAGGTATCGTCATCCATGGCCGCATGAATGCGTTCGATGAGCAGATGTTCGGCGTTATACTGGGATAGTTCGAGGCTTTTCCCTGCCTGTTCAGCCTGCTTTCGCAGACGTTCCCCGATATCGTCCAGAGTCTCACTGCCATATATCCCGGGTTCTCTTCGACCGAGAAGATTGAGATTTGGACCGTTAAGAACAAGAATCCGAGACATCGCAGTTGTAACCGTCGAAATTAATGTGATAACGCAAAGATAGACGAAGTGTGTCTAATTTGTGCGCAGAAGTCCAGTTTTTCATGCTATTTTTCATTAAATTGCAGCAACATGCCTTGAAAAGAAGTTTGCAGTCGACAGCCTGTAGTTTGCAGTTTGCAGTTTTCAGTCGTCAGTTTGCAGGAAAAGCACTCCCTGTTACCATGTTTCTGCGTGAGAACGAGAGCCAAACTCTTTCTTCTGTTGCTGCATACTGCCAACTGATAACTGCCAACTTTTTTCTCTTGCTGACGACTGCCAACTTTCCCTATTCTCTGGTATGCTGCAAACAGTTTCACTGACGACAACGACTCAACATTGAAGGCACTCATCAAGGCGTTCTACGAGAGTACCCGGGATCTACTCCCGATCGTTGTGGTGATTGCCTTTTTTCAACTGCTGGTGCTGCAGCAGCCTTTCCCCGGTTTACTGAAAATGCTCGGCGGCCTGCTGATGGTGGTGCTGGGTCTGACATTGTTTGTCCACGGTCTACGCACAGGTTTGTTCCCAATCGGCGAGACTATGGCATATGATTTTGCCCGCAAGGGGAGTCTGCCATGGCTGCTGCTGTTCGCCTTTGCACTGGGATTCGGTACAACTGTGGCTGAGCCTGCGCTTATTGCCGTTGCCGATGAGGCAGCAGTGGTGGCGGCCAATGGCGGCATGATTGAATCGACCGAGGCAGCCATGGAGAGTTATGCGGATGGTTTGAGAATGACTGTTGCCGTCTCTGTTGGCTTTGCCATCATGCTCGGTGTATTTCGCATCATTAAAGGCTGGCCAATTCAATACCTGATCCTTGGTGGTTACATCGGCGTGGTGATCATGACCATGTTTGCACCGCAAGAGATTATTGGCATCGCCTATGATTCAGGCGGGGTCACAACCTCCACCATTACGGTACCGCTGGTGACAGCGCTGGGAGTCGGTCTTGCCAGCAGCATCGCGGGGCGCAACCCGATGACCGATGGTTTTGGCCTGATTGCTTTTGCCTCCCTCACACCAATGATCTTTGTCATGGCCTACGGAATCCTGTTGTGACCGAGTGGCTGCTCGAATTCGCAGGGATCTTTTTTGACACGGTCATGGATGTGCTGCCGATTGCCGCGATTCTGTTTGGCTTCCAGTTTTTGGTGATACGCCGTCAGCTCCCGCATCTGTTCCGCATCCTGAGGGGTTTTCTGTTTGTGATCCTTGGACTGGCATTTTTTTTGATGGGGCTGGAACAGGCTTTGTTCCCGGTGGGTAAGTTGATGGCGCAGCAGCTCACCGATCCTCACTTCCTTGGCATCGATGTCGAGCTTTATAAAGATACCATCGCGACCCAGTGGGCCTCCTACTACTGGGTCTATCTGTTTGCCTTTGCCATTGGTTTTTCAACCACCATTGCCGAACCCTCGCTGATTGCCGTGGCGATCAAGGCAAATGATGTTTCGGGCGGCAATATCAATCCCTGGGGATTGCGCATTGCAGTGGCTATCGGCGTTGCGCTGGGCATCTCGCTGGGCTCCTTTCGCATCATTACCGGCACGCCGCTGCACTACTATATTATTGCCGGTTATGTCGTGGTGATGATTCAGACGCTGTTTGCACCGCGTTCAATTA
>JAUXDV010000195.1 GCA_030620735.1 Gammaproteobacteria bacterium | reverse complement strand
CGGGGTTTCTATAATCTGGAGCGGGAAACGAGATTCGAACTCGCGACCCCAACCTTGGCAAGGTTGTGCTCTACCAGCTGAGCTATTCCCGCTGAAGGGTGCAGATTTTACGTTTTCAGGCGTTATTGTCAAGCATGTTTTTTCATATCACAGGATATCCCCGACAATTGATCGCATTTAAATCGTGGTCAGAAGACCACTCCTACATCTGGCGCCACATAAAACCGTAGGAGCGGTCTTCTGACCGCGATCACGCACGGGCTTATTGAGAAGTCACAAAAAAACAGGCGCAAACCCTTGACAATCCAATTATCCTGAACTATTGTCGAAATAACCAAGTGGTTTACTTGGTTATTAATAATTATCACTATTAGAATTGACCACCATTGGAGAAACCCATGATTTACGATAATCCACAAAACCAGACAGGCCTTACCCTGGAACCCAGCGACGAGCCGCGCTCTGTCACACACAACCATATCAGCCAGAAAGCACAACAGGCGGGCATGGAACTCTCACCGGAGCACTGGAGTGTCATCGACTTTGTACTGGACGTCTATGACAATTGTGAAGAGTGCCGCAGCGCCCGCAAAATGATGGCGTTAATGGATACAGAGTTTGGAGATGAAGGCGGCAAGAAGTACCTCTACGGCCTCTTCCCCAACGGCCCGGTCACCCAGATTCATGACCTGACCGGCATGAAAGCCATGAGCAGTCAGCAGGATTATGGATTTGGCACCAGCTTTTGAGCTATATCCAATTTAAAGGATAATTGAACCACAGATGAACACGGATGCACACAGATATGAAATCTCTTAATCTGTGTTTATCTGTGTGCATCTGTGGTTAAAAAAACAGGGTGCAATAACCCTTGCGCATTGCACTGGAACCATCAGCTCTGCAGAAAGCGGATAATTCTCGGTTCCAGCCAGCGCTGAGGAAACACACTGCCACCGATAAAACCGACGTGGCCGCCATGTTTTGAGAGTTCCAGCGTCACCTGTGGCGACAGCTCTTCATTACCTGGAATACTCTCTTCAAACATAAAAGGATCATCCTGTGCGTGCAGAATGAGTGTCTCGCATTGGATGTTCTTCAGATATTGACGTGAACTTGACTGCCGATAGTAGTCATCCGCCCCATTGAACCCATGCAGCGGCGCCGTGACCTTGTCATCAAAGCTGTAAAAATCACGCAACCTGTCGACATCTACCGGCAATGGAGATGCGCGCCGACCGAACTTGCGGCTAAAGTTTCTACGCAGCCTCGCCAGCAGATGACTTTGATAGAGCCGCGAAAAACCAGTCGATAATTTGCGCGCCGCATCGCCAAGTTGAAATGGCACAGAGACTGCAACAGCACGCTGCAGAGGTGAATCCCCACCCTCTTCTCCCAGCCATTTCAACAGTGCATTCCCCCCCAGCGAATAGCCGATCATGGCAAAAACAGGCTTGCCTGTGACTCTCGCTGCGTGCCGCACCACTGCGGCAAGATCACCTGTTTCACCGGAGTGATAAGATCGGTCGAGGCGGTTGGGTTCGCCGCTGCAGCCGCGCAGATGCATGAACAGGCCGTGAAAACCATGCTCCTGCAACGCCTGCATCATTGCGCCGGCATAGTGAGAATCGATCGAACCTTCGAGACCATGCACCACGACCACCAGCGGACCATCACCATCAAGCCATCGTAGATCCAGAAAGTCGCCATCATCCAGCTCCAGTCGTTCGCTGCGGCCATGAAATCGTTTTCTGCCAAACAAGACAGGCCACAGGGTTTGCAGGTGAGGGTTTGCCAGCCACCAGAGGGGTTTGAATGTTGACGGGGTAATCAATGAAATCCCGATATCGTATATGTATCGTCAATCGCGGTCACCCGCGATCAATCACCGCAGTTTATCAAGATACTTTGTGCCGCCAAGCTGCTGCATCTGCTTCAAGATCCAGCGCTGCTGCTTGCGCACCTTTTTGCTGGGTTTTGAGACCTTGTAAATGACTGGATTCGGCAATACAGCAGCCAGTAGCGCGCATTGGTTGCGGGTCATTTTTCGCGGGTCTCTATGGAAAAACTTCCTGCCGGCCGCGTTGAGTCCATAGATGCCATCGCCGAACTGCGCAATATTCAGATAGACCTCCAGGATGCGCTGTTTTGGCCACAGCCCTTCAATCAGCAGGGTGATGCCCGCCTCCAGGGCTTTGCGCACATAGCTCCTGCCACCCCACAAAAAAAGATTCTTCGCCACCTGCTGACTGATGGTGCTGGCTCCTCTTGCACCATTCTGTTCGATAGCACGCTGCAGCTCCTTCAGGTCCAGTCCCCAGTGATCAGGGAAGCGCTGATCCTCTGCTGCAATCACTGCGAGAGCAGCATTTTTCGGCATATCATCCCAATCCAGCCACCAGTACCTCACCTCCCTGTTGTGCTGCGGATCCTGCCAGGCGGCATAGCTCTGCTGCAGCATGAATGATGATGTCGGGATGGGAATCCAGCGAAACACCAGGATCAGCAGCAGCAACAATGCCAACAACAGCAGGAAACCCTTGAACAGCCATCCAAGGATTGTTTTGATGATGCCTTTACTCTGGGATCTGCGTCTTTTTGCCATTACGGTATCAGGAGGTTGCTTATTACTGCAGACAAGAATCAACCACGAAGGATTTATTGTTTCTCTTCGTGTTCTTATCCGGTGCCCAAGCTCCTGCTTGGGCGCGGATCCTGGAAGCTGGAGCTTCAGAGGCTGGTTCCCAAGCTGGAGATTGGGAACCAGTTAACCACCTGAAGCAGTAGTTATTCTGCGCGCATATGCGGGAACAGCAGCACATCCCTGATCGATGGCGCATCTGCCAGCAGCATCACCAGGCGATCAATGCCGATGCCTTCACCCGCCGTCGGCGGCATACCATATTCCAGCGCACGAATGTAATCCGCATCATAGTGCATCGCCTCATCATCACCCGCATCTTTCTCCTCGACCTGCTTGCGGAACCTTTCCGCCTGATCCTCGGCATCGTTGAGCTCGGAGAAGCCGTTGGCAATCTCGCGACCGCCGACAAAAAATTCAAAACGATCGGTAACGAAGGGATCCGCATCGCTGCGGCGCGCCAGCGGCGAGACTTCGGTCGGATAGGCCGTGATAAAGGTCGGATTCATGAGACGATGCTCTACCGTCTTCTCGAAGATCTCAATCTGCACCTTGCCGAGGCCATAACTCTGTTTGAGTGGAATGCCAAGCCCCTCTGCAACGGCTCGCGCACTCTCCAGATCATCCAGCTGCTGTGCGCTTACACCCGCATTGAAGTGCAGGATCGACTCTCTGATCGTCATGCGCGCAAACGGAGAGCCGAAATCATACTCCTCTCCCTGATATGTGACCGTGGAGCTTCCCAACACCTCCTCAGTCAGATGGCGCAGCATATCTTCGGTGAGGTCCATCAGGTCATTGTAATCCGCGTAGGCCTGGTAGAACTCCAGCATGGTGAACTCGGGATTATGGCGTGTGGAGAGGCCTTCGTTGCGGAAGTTGCGGTTGATCTCGTAGACACGCTCGAAGCCGCCCACGACCAGGCGCTTCAGATAGAGCTCCGGTGCGATACGCAAAAACAGCTCCATATCCAGCGCATTGTGAAAGGTCGAGAAGGGGCGCGCCGCCGCGCCGCCGGGAACGGCCTGCATCATCGGCGTCTCCACCTCCATGTAGCCGTGGCCATCGAGGTAGCTGCGCAAAAATTGCACCACGCGGGTACGCAAACGAAAAGTATCACGCGAGGCTTCGTTCATGATCAGGTCGATATAGCGCATGCGGTAGCGCTGCTCCTGATCTGTCAGGCCATGGAATTTTTCAGGCAGCGGACGCAGTGATTTTGTCAGCAGCGTGACGCTGTCACAGCGTACCGAGAGTTCACCCCTATTGGTTTTTGTCAGCACCCCTTCGGCGCCGATGATATCGCCGATGTCCCACTCTTTCTTGAATGCCAGGTAGCTCTCTTCGCCAATATTGTCACGCGCGACATAGAGTTGCATGCGCCCGCTCATATCCTGCAGATTGGCAAAACTCGCCTTGCCCATGATGCGGCGGCTCATGATACGGCCGGCGATTTTTACGCGCAGCCCCAGCGCCTCAAGCTCCTCCTTGGTTTTTTCTTCATACTCGACACGCAGCTCGCCATTGACGACATTGCGTCGGAAATCGTTCGGAAAGGGATTCCCCGCCTCCCGCA
>JAUXDV010000117.1 GCA_030620735.1 Gammaproteobacteria bacterium | reverse complement strand
TACATTTTTTACCACAAATGAACACAGATGAAAAAATGTCGTAAGAGCCTCAGCAAAAATCCGTCATTCCGGCGAATGCCGGTATCCAGAACTGTAGGGTGTCAATAAGCGGAGCGCATTGCACCATGAATATGGCAAGCAGACTTTTTCAACCACGAAAGACGCGAAAAGCACGAAAAAAATCTGTGTGTATCTGTGTTCATCTGTGGTTAAAAAAGGTTTGAATCTTTTGTGCGGTCATCTGATCGCGAAATATCAATATAAGAGAAAATACCATGTCAAAAATCACCATCATCGGAGCAGGTTTTGCAGCACTGACAGCGGTGCGCAAACTGCGTGCACAGGATGTTAATCTGGAAATCACAGTGATTGCTCCCCGTGCCGAGCTCCACTACCTGCCGGGCATCATCTGGATTCCTGCAGGGTTGCGCAAGCGCAGTGATCTGGTTGTCCCGCTGGAGAATTATTTCAAACGCAATCGCGTTCATTTTTTTCAGGCCAGGGTCACGGGATTGCATGATGGTGGCCGTGTAGTCGAGACAGACCAGGGGGAGGTCGAGAATGACGGATTGATCATTGCTACCGGCGGCCGCTTTATCAAAAAGCTGCCGGGTATCGAAAATGTCATCACCCCCTGTGAGGGGATCACTGCGGCGGAGAAGATTCGTGAACGTCTCAAGGAGATGACGGGCGGCGTCATCGCGATCGGTTTCAGCGGCAATCCCAAAGAGCCGAGCGCCATGCGCGGCGGGCCGATGTTCGAGTTTCTGTTTGGCATCGATACGCAGCTGCGTCTTGAAAAACGGCGTGACAAATTCAAGCTGGTATTCTTCAGTCCTGCTGCCAATCCCGGCAACCGTCTAGGCCCGAAGGCGGTGGACGCTTTGCTCAAAGAGATGGAGAAGCGTGATATTGCCACCCATCTCGGCCATAAAATGAAAAGTTTCGAGAATAGCAGGGTAGTGACGGAGGGTGGGGAGTTCGATGCAGACCTGATTCTTTTCATGCCGGGCATGACAGGCAATAAATGGTTCGACAACAGTGAACTGCCGCGCTCGAACGGCGGCCTGATCCGCGCCAACAGGCATTGCAAGGTTGAAGGCATGGAACAGGTCTATGTGGCAGGTGATTCAGGCAGCTTTCCCGGACCCGACTGGATGCCGAAGCAGGCACACATGGCGGATCTGCAGGCAGCCGCAGCCTCTAAAAACCTGCTCGCTGAAATGAAGGGAGAGGCTGCCGATGCAATCTTCAAGGTTGAACTGGTATGCATCGTCGATAGCCGTGACCGCGGCATCCTGATTGCAAGAAATGAGAAGCGCACCCTGATGCTGCCCTCGTCACGCCTGTTTCACTGGCTCAAACGCGCTTTCGAGCTATGGTATCTCAGAGAGTATAGATAAGGTTTTCTAACCACAGATGCACACAGATAAACACAGATTAATAGATCTCATAAAATCTGTGTGCATCTGTGGTTAAATTTTCCCCATGGATCGTTTCGTGGCCGGAAGGCCACTCCTACACATCGGTGGGACGGGAATCTTTTGTAGGAGCAGTCCTCTGGCTGCGATTATGTGAATCTACAACAACAACTTGATGGAGACACCAACAGATACCACTACCAGCAATGGCCGTATTAAGCGTGCTCCATGCCGTACTGCCAGGTGGGAGCCGGCATAGGCGCCGATCATCTGCCCGACGCCCATGGCAAGACCGACGACCCACACAATCTTTCCACTCAGCAGAAACACCAGCAGCGCCACCAGGTTGCTGGTGAAGTTCAGCAGTTTTGTCCCTCCAATCGCCTGCGGAAGTGAATAGCCGAGCAGCAGCACAAACGCCAGCGTGAAAAAAGAGCCTGCGCCGGGTCCGAAGAAGCCGTCATAAAATCCCACGCTGAAACCAATGACCACTGAAAAGGGCAGCAGATTGATGCGCTGCGGGTGCTGGCGGCCATCCATGCGCGGCGAGAAGAGAAAGTAGAGTGCGAAGCCGATCAGCAGCCAGGGGATGACTTGCGACAGAAAATCATTCGAGAACTGCTGTACCAGCAGGGCGCCGGCAGCTGCGCCAATCGCTGTGCAGACAACCGCGAGCAGTAGTTGCCGCGGTTTGATGAGTCCGTGGCGGATGTAATTGAGAGTTGCGGTGAAGGTTCCGGCTGTACCCTGCAATTTATTGGTGGCGAGCGCCTCGACAGGCGGCAAGCCTGCCCACAACAGGGCCGGCAGAGAGACGAGGCCGCCACCTCCGGCAATGGCATCGACAAAACCCGCGATGACGCCGATCAAGATCAGCAGTGGGAGCTCGGCAATATACTCCATCGATTAATCGCCGCGACTCATGCTGAGGTTCGCCTTAGGGAAGTTCTGAATGAAGCGCGTAGCGATTCATTCAGGGCTTTCTTAACACTGCTCCCACGGCAGACCGCGAAAACGCCATCCGCCGGTGGTGCTGCGATGGTGCTCATCATCCCGTTCTCCCTCAAATCCCTCTCCGATATGAAAGATATTATCCAGGCCGGCCTCCTTCAGCTTGACCCCGGCCACCAGTGAGCGTTTACCGCTGCGGCAGATCAGGATGACAGGCGCAGCACCGCTTTTACTGCCAGCTTCCGCGCCTCCAAGCATCAGTTTTCTGATATCCGGAACAAAGTCAGGATTGACATCCCAGTCAGGCTCATCGATCCAGGGGACATGCACGGCGCCGGTGGGATGACCGACAAACAGAAATTCCATTGATGAGCGAACATCAACAAGGACGGCCCGTGGATCTTTCTGCAGCAGATCCCGAGCCTCCTGGGGGGTTAAATTATCGATTTCAGTCGTCATGCGAAGAACTATAGCAGGTCATTGTGCAACTATGAATATCAATTGGCAAAATGAGCCGGAAAATTGTGAAGACGACGTTTGTCATGTCGAGAACAGGCTGTCATTGGTGTAATATGTCGCATCGTTTGATCTATTTTAGCGAAGCTGATCGTATCGGCACATTATGAGCATACTCTCTCTGCTGTTCTCCTTTAAAGGGCGCATCGACAGGAAATTCTATTGGTTGGCTCTGCTGGGAATGGTGCTGCTGATATGGCTATTGTTCGCGTTGGAAGTACGTGAGCTGACTCTGATCCCTCTGCTTTCCATTATTGCGCTGCAGATCAAGCGCTGCCGGGATATTGGCTGGTCTCCCTGGCTTGTTCTGATCTCATTGATACCGATGATGCAGATCATCTTCATGATCAATGTTGGCATTCCACAATCACTGTTTGCTTTGGCGCCTGTGATACAAGTGCTCTTTATGATCGTCGTTGGCATTCCAGGATCACGCATCCTTCATCAGGGGTATGGATTCAATAGAAAAGGAGATGTACTGAACAACAATAGATTCAGAATCATACAGTGCGCCAATTGTCAGACGAAAATCAGAGTCGCCTTTCCTCCGCCTGCAGGAGTTGGCAGATGCCCGCTTTGCCAACACCGTTTTGTATTGAAGGCAGATGAATATGGCAATCTGACCGTCTATTCGCAGGGTGGCGCTGAGTATCGTGAGAGTGATTTAAATGAAATAGCGACGTCTGAAGATGCCTTCAGGATATTGGGGATAGAGAGCTGTCCTGATCAGCATACAATCAGGAAAGCCTACAGAGAGAAAATGAGCCTGTATCACCCCGACAAGGTCTCTCAGCTGGGGATAGAGATCCGCGAACTGGCTGATCGAAAGTCTAAGCAGATCAACAAGGCTTATCGCTTTTTACGTCACACCAACTAATCGAACCGAGGCTGCTATGCTGACTAAACCCTACATGTTGATACTGGCGCTGAGTCTGTTGCTGATACAGTCATCGGCGGTGGCACAAAGCTGCCAATCCCAGCGTGTGAGACTGCAGATGCTGGGAACCGGCGGTCCTGAACTTCTCAATGAGCGCGCATCCACAGGCTATTTGATCTGGCTGGATGACAAGGCGCGCCTCATCGTCGATGCGGGGCCGGGCAGTCTGCAGCGATTCAAGCAGAGCGGCGCCAAATATGAAAATATCAGGGCGATCTTTTTTACCCACTTCCATGTCGATCACAGCGCCGACCTGGCTGCCTACGTGAAAGGGGGGTTCTTCAGCGGGCGCAACGTCAATCTGCCGCTTTATGGTCCGAGCGGTGATACATTCATTCTGTCGGCGGACAATTTTGTCAAAAAACTGTTCAGTGCAACAGAGGGTGTTTACCCCTACCTGAACCCCACCATTGACCCGCAGGCAAGCAGCGAATACAAGCTGCAGCCGCATACCATCCAGTGGTCCTACAGTGAGTTGGATACTAAGGAGATATATAAGGACGATGATTTCAGGGTCGCTTCAGTGTCTGTTCACCACGGACCCTTTCCAGCGCTTGCCTACCGCGTTGAGGTTGCCGGCTGCGTGATCAGCTTCACGGGAGACATGAGCGGCCGACTCAATACCATGCCAGATCTTGCTCAGGATTCAGATCTGCTGGTCGCACACAACGCCATCCCCGAGGACGCCACCGGCGTGCCTCAGCTGCTTCATATGAAACCCGGTGCTATCGGCAAAATTGCAGGAGAGGCGAAAGTCAAAAAGCTGCTGCTAACGCATATGATGGAACGCAGCATCGATCGTCAGGATGAGACCGTCACCCTGATTCGCAACAATTACCAGGGGCCGATTCTCTTTCCCCGTGACCTGGAGAGTTTTCATCCATAAACCGGTGCGGCGTCAATCAATGATCAGCTCCCTTGGAGTAGCCCGGAAACGTCAAGGCTGTGAAGTGCTAAAAAGCGGTTGAACTGGAGTATGCAGGCGTGGAGAGGGATGGTGATGCATGGACAACTCCATAACGTGACAACAATGAAACGACCAGCTGGTTCGACACGCCCGATGCCTGGGTGGATTGTTGCCTGCATCATGGCTTTGCTGCTGTGCGGTTCCACCATCATTGCCGCTAAAGAGGGCAAATCCGGCGGCGGTAAAAGCACAGCTGTCGAGAAACAAGATTCGGCGCCGTCGGCGCATGAGCCGACGGCCAGCATTAAGGCGGATGAACTGGCGGAATTCGACAGCCAGCCGAAGGCGGGGTCGAGCGACGGCCGCAGCTGTGCCGGCAAGCCACGCTATGGCGTCAGCGTCTTCGACTTTCACTTTCACTTTCCTCACCGTGGGCAGCCCAAAGGCGGTCACTCCAGGTTCCTCGGCTACGCCAATATGCTATAGGAGGCTGGAGAGAGCTGCGCAATCCCGGGGATTACGCGCGTCAGTTGCTGGAAGCAGAATCGTCCATGGCGTGTATCAGTTTCATGACCGCTTCCAGATTTGGCGCTTTACGCAGCCTGGTAGCCTGTTCATAGGCGTATCCTGCAGCCAGTAGTTGTGGTTCGGCGAGGTATCCGCCGACGAAAACGATACCCTGCGGCGCGCCGTCTGCATCATAGCCTGCAGGAACCGTCAGCGCCGGGTAACCGGCCGGAGCGTATGCCTGCGACACATCGGAAACGATGACATCGATATTGTATTTTGAGAGCAGTTGATCGATGGCGTTTCGTGCTGCCTGCTGGTTATGCTTCTGAATTTTCGCATACTCTTTTTCCGTGAGCGTCGTATGCTGTGATGCCTGCAGGTGATCCTGTCCATAGGGAGCACGGTTTTTAAGCGCCTGCTCGTTGAAGGTGATGATCTCCCGTAGCGAGGAAAACGGCGCATCCTCGCCCAGTTTGGTGAGAAAGGCATTGATCGCTTTTTTGAAACCATACTCCAGCACCGCTAAAACATCCAGGCGCTGCGGAAGGGCCATATTCGGTACTTCCACCACTGTTATTCCCGCAGAGGAGAGGATCTCGCCCGTTGCGCGCAGAGATCTGTTTTGCTCCCCGTATACTGTGCGAAAGGCGGCCTGCTGCTTTTTATCAGAGATTCCCAGCTTGTCAAACCATGCATCGATCGACTCCTCATCCCACACAGGGATGCCTACGCGAAGAGGCTTGTGTCTTTTCGAACCCAGAAACCGGGTAAAGTCCCTCCCAGCCAAATTGGCGCTTTTGCTCGTATTAGGGTCATTGGGATCCACACCGGTCATAGCGCTGAGCAGTACCGCGACATCAGTGACGCTCCGCCCCATAGGGCCGGGTACGTCCTGCCAGGGGAGCAGGGGGATGATGTAATCACCACTGACCAGGCCGTGGCTGGTTTTCAGCGCCACCACCGAATTGATCCCTGCAGGCATGATCATGGAGCCCTGTGTCTCACTCCCCACACTGACCGTTG
>JAUXDV010000188.1 GCA_030620735.1 Gammaproteobacteria bacterium | reverse complement strand
GCGGCGAGCAGTGCGGCCAGCAGGCCGAAGCGGACTTCCCACATGACCGTGGAGACGGCGCGCAGTGGATTAGCTCCCAGCGTCAGAGCAGTTTCCCAGGCGCGTCGATCAGCTGACTGCAGCGCAGAGTGCCCCATTGCCACCAGAATGGGAAAACTGAGGGCGATCTGGCCGAGTATCATCGCTGTTTGAGTGAACAGCAATCGCCACTCCCCCAGGGGACCCTGGCGGGAGAGCAGCAGATAGAATGTCAGGCCAATCACGACAGCAGGAATCGAGAGTAGTGTGCTGAACAGCGAGATCAGCACTCTGCGACCCGGGAACCTTCCGTAGGCAAGCACAAATGCAGTGAGCAGAGCCGGAGGGGTGGCGATCAGAATGGCTGTTATTGATACCTGGAATGAGATTGCAACGATTTGCCACAGCTCTGCATCTCCGCTGATGAGCAGAAACAGCGCATTTGATGTGGCGTTGCCGAGTGTCTCCATGATTTTCGTCTGTTTTACGGGTGATTATCAGATCTATTGTCCAGGGTGGCTATCCGGCCGCTATCCGCAGATGGTGTAAACAGCCGTGTTTCATCAATACGATAGTCGCCGATCAGCTGTTGAGCCTCCTTTGATCGTATCCATTTGATTAGCGCCAGTGCGCCGGTGTGATTGATGTCAGGATAGCGTCTGGCGCTGACAGCGATAATGCCGTAAGGATTGTGCAGTGCTTCATCGCCTTCAAAAAGGAGTTTTAAAGTGGATTTATCGTGGTAAGCCAGCCAGGTGCCGCGGTCTGTGAGTGTATAGGCATCCAGTTCGGTTGCAATTTGTAATACTTTTCCCATGCCCTGTCCGGCCTCCCTGTGCCAGCTGTTATGCGGATCGATGCCGGCGGTTTTCCACAACTGGTTCTCTTTTTTGTGGGTGCCCGAGTCATCCCCGCGTGAAATAAAGAGCGATTGTGCTGCAGCCAATTTCTCCATTGCAGCCGTTATGTGAGCAGCTGTGTGGATATTCGCCGGGTCATTGGCCGGACCCACCACGACAAAGTCGTTGTACATGACAATGTGGCGATGATCACCATAGCCTGCATCGACAAAGCTGGCTTCCGCCTCCGGTGCATGCACCAGCACCACGTCAACATCGCCATCTTTTCCCATGCGCAGCGCCTTGCCGGTTCCCACCGCGATGACATGCACTTTGTATCCGCTTGCAGCGTGGAAAGCGGGAAGCAGGTGATTGAGCAGGCCGGAATTTTCTGTGCTGGTGGTTGTCGCCAGTCGAATCAACGGCTCAGTTATGCTGTTATCTTCCGCAGCAGCCGACTGTGTGATCATGATCAGCAAGCTGAGGAGCAGCGTCTGCAGCTGTTTTCTGTGTATGGTTAGATGCATGAGTTGCAGGTGTTGAAAAGCAATGTATATAGACATAGCAAGTCTGGGGCCATCTTGATGATGAGCCGATCTGTTTTTTTCAGCCCATTGTTGATGTTGCCCTTCATTAGCTTGCTTATAGAAAAAATGGAGTTGCATGGAGCAGCAGAAAGGCGATTTTTTCCGTGCCTGGTATGATTTGTATCAAATTGACCCGATAAAGGCATCAGTTGTTGAGACAAAATGTCCCGATCCTGCTAAAGTCAGTCGTCATGAATGAGAGAGTCTGCAATCCTGAAGCAGGGATCAGAATGGTCGAAATGCTATGCTAGTAGAGAACTGCAGTCCGCAGCCAGCCGCTGCTGCACGTAATAATGAAGTGTCTCCACGCATGATGTCTGTCTTGATTGTTGATGCCGAGGCGCAGCAGAGTGAGCTGTTGCGGCGCGGCCTGCAAAATCATTGTGGTTTGATCGAGATTGCCGAGGATACTGCTTCAGCGGAGATCTTGCGTCTAAAATGCCACTTTAATCTGATTATTGCCGATATCCAACTGCCCGGAAGGAGCGCCATTGAATGGGTGGTAGAACTGCGGGAGCGGGGATGCGATACAGCCGTGATTTTTATGCTGGCCGACAGTGATGTGGAGGCATCAATTGCTGCGCTTCGGGTTGGCGCTGCGGATCTTATCACCAAGCCATTCGACATTGAGCAGGTGACAGCTTCTGTGCTGCGTTGCATGGGAAGAGAGCAGGCCAGCACAGAGAGCCAGGCCGCCTCCCCCGGAATCGAGAATCTCTCGGCGCAGTCCGGACTTGTCGGGGAAGGAGATCTCATCAAGAGCGTCGGCGAGGTCATCAGGCGTGTCGCGCCCATGCCGTCGACAGTCATGATAGAGGGTGAATCAGGTACAGGAAAGGAGCTGGCTGCACGCGCTATCCACCAATGGAGTGGACGCAGCGGCGCCTTTGTTCCCATCAACTGCGGCGCCATATCCGCCGAGTTGATCGAGAGTGAATTCTTCGGTCATGTGAAAGGCGCATTCACTGGCGCCCACCAGGTGAGGAAAGGGCTCTTTACCTACGCCGATGGCGGCACCCTTTTTCTGGATGAAATCGGTGAAATGCCGCTCTCGATGCAGGCGCACCTGCTGCGGGTTCTCGAGGAGCGCGCCATCCGGCCTGTTGGTTCAAACCGTGAAATTGCCGTCGATGTGCGTATTGTTGCTGCGACCAACCGTGATCTGGATGCTGAAGTCAAGGCGGGGAATTTCCGTGCAGATCTCTATTTTCGGCTCAACGTGCTCTCGATCCGCATGCCGGCTCTACGTGAGATAGAGGATGATATCGCGGTTTTGGCCAGGCATTTTGTACACGCCATTGCGCGGGATCTGGGAGTGAAGCCTCCTGAACTGGGTGATGCCGAGATGAATTATCTGCGTACTCATGATTGGCCCGGGAATGTGCGTGAACTAAAGAATGTCATTGAACGCTGTCTGCTGCTGAACAGCAAACCAAGCCAGTGTATCGGAGGGGGGTTCTCCGCTATATCTGATGCAGATGCGCCGGAAGATGATGTTGCACTGGCCGGTATTGAAAAAAAACATATTCTCAAGGTGCTGGAGATGGAAGGCGGGAATAAATCTGCAGCTGCACGCCGCCTGGGCATAGCTCGCAAGACCCTGGAGAGGAAGGTTCGCGCCTGGGCTCAGCAGTGACCGGTGAATAAGGCAACCCTAATCATCACCCCATACCAGCTCGCCTGATTGATCAAGGTCATATCCTGTCAACGACTCGGCCAGTGTCAGGCATGCTTTCGATTTGAGGCGTGACAGCAGATCCTGGAACAGCCGCCGAAACCAGATGCTGCGTGGTAGAGCCAGATCAAAAGACTCCCATCCTCCGGGGAGAAACTGCAGCCCGAATTCCCTGGCGGCTGCGCGTGTACCAGGTGCGGCATCAGCGAGATTCATAGCGATGGCTGCTGCCGCATCCCGTTCAGACAGGGCGGTAAACTCCGAGTTGAGTTGATCGGCGCTTAGATTGTGGCGGCTGAGCATCTCCATGAGGAACCGCTGTGCGCCGGCGCCATTCTGGCGAAGCGCCCAGCGAAAGCGTCGATCAAACAGTTCCGCTGTATCATCGATCTGATCGTATGCCGTTGAATTGAGCATGACACCCTGCTCTCTGCGGAATAGCCGTATAAGAACCCACTGACGATGCTGCGCATATTGCTGCAGCAATGCGGGATGACGTAGATGACTCTCCTTGTCGGGGCCCCAGTGAATCCCGCAGGCGTCGACGCGGCTGGCCTGCAGCAGGTCGAGCCCCGGCCTGGAGCCGGTCGGTGTGTAGCAGATGAGTGCATGCGAGCCGCTGTCCCTGGCAAACTGCATGATAATGCGATACAGCAGCGGGTCGTCGCTGCCGGCGATCACCAGGCGGTTGGTGAGCAGGCCGCCATGGGACGAGTCGAGCACCCAGCGGTCGACCAGTTCACGCGGAAACATCCATTTGCCTGTGACTTTGGTTGCCGGAATTTGCCCATCGTTGACCAGCGTGTAGATCTTTTTTTCATTCAGATGCAGGTAGACGGCTACCTGTTTGACACTCATGAAGTTTTCCTGTGGAGAGAGCATCGGCGTGGACATCATTCAGCTCCGCTCACGGCCTTAGGTATGGCATCAAAGAGGATGTTTTCAGCGCCGTTATAGATCAGAAAGTGCCGTCCTTTAGCGCGTGCGATCATTGTTACGCCAACCTTGCGTGCAAGATCCAGACCCATGCGGGTGACGCCGGAGCGCGACAGCAGCAGCGGAATGCCCATCTGCGCCACCTTGATGACCATCTCCGAGGTGAGTCTGCCTGTCGTATAGAAAAATTTGTCGTGGCCAGGTGTCCTGTTCAGCCACATGTGACCCGCGATGGCGTCGACTGCATTGTGCC
>JAUXDV010000081.1 GCA_030620735.1 Gammaproteobacteria bacterium | reverse complement strand
ACCATGTAGGTTGTTTTCTCAAACAGATGCTTGGACTCATTCAGCAATGCCTGCAAGCCGGTCTGTGAATACTCCAATGCAGCTTTGGAGAGAAATTTAGGCTGGTCGATACGCTTTTTCATATCGATCTGCTGCGGAACCAGTACGGTGACGATCCTGGCGATCAGCGGAATAAACCAGATCAGAATAAACGTATTGATCAAATTGAACGCCGTATGAAAAACAGAGAGCGCCACCGGAACCGCAGTTGCCTGCACAAATGGCGAGACTCCCTCGATACCCGTAACGAATTTATCAACAGCATTCAGGAAGGGATAAAACAGTATCAGCATCCACAGGACGCCCATCATGTTAAAGATAAAGTGCGCCCTTGCCGTGCGTTTAGCGTGATAATTAGCCACCAGGGAGGCTATATTCGCAGTAATGGTGGTTCCGATATTCTCACCAAGCACCATAGCCGCGGCCATATCAAAGGGGATCCACCCTTCAAAACACATGATCAGAGTGATCGCCATGGTCGCGCTGGAGGACTGCACGATCATCGTCAGCAGCGTTCCGATCAACAAAAATAGCAGCACAGAGAGAAAACCCTTGCCTGTGTATTCGGCAAGAAACTCCAGCGCCTCGGGATGATTGTTGATATCAGGAACCGCATCCTTGAGAAACTGCAACCCGATAAACAGCAACGCCAGCCCGATGACAAAATAGCCCCACTGCTTGCGTGTTTTGTTCTTTGCCAGGGTAAGCAGAAACCCCAGCCCGACAAACGGCAGCGCCAGCGCACTGATACTGACCTTAAAACCCAGCAGGGTGATTAGCCATGCTGTCACGGTGGTGCCGATATTCGCTCCCATGATGACGCCGATCGACTCCGTCAGCGTCAACAGGCCGGCATTAGAAAAGCTGACCACCATCAGGGTGGTTGCAGAAGAGGACTGAATCACGGCGGTCATCAGGAATCCCGTCCCTACAGCCAGCAATCGATGCGATGTCATGGTGGCCAGAATATTGCGCATCTTGTCACCGGCGACCTCCATCAAGGCATCACTCATCACTTTCATCCCATAAAGAAACAGGCCGAGTGATCCCAGCAGAGTGAAAATGTCTATTAATGAATAGCCCATATGATGATTATAGAGAATGCCCCGTATATTTCACCCGTTGAGTGAGTGATTGTCCGTATGAGTCGTCACAAACCCCGGTTGTTGGCGAGCCGTTCCAGGAGGCAAGAAGTAACGCAAACGCAGAAGCGGTTTATTTGGCGCACAAAAAAACGGGGCTAAAAAGCCCCGTTCTTATGCGCCAAACTTAAAGAGAAATTACTTCTCTGATGTTGCCGGCTTTACTTCTACAGAAACCGCTGGTGCAGCTGCTTCTACTTTTGGAGCTGCTGCTGGAGCGACTGGAGCAGGGGCCATTTGAGGTGCTGGAGCTGCTACCGGCGCTGGAGCCTTTTCAGGAGCTGGAGCTGCTTCAGGTGCTGGCGCAACAGGAGCTTTTACTGCTGGAGCAGCTTTCTTCGCCGCAGCAAAGCGCTTTTCCATTTCAGCCCGCTGCTGCTCCATGCGCTTCACGGCTTGTGCGCGACGCTCTTCCATCTCTTTCTCAACCTTGGAGAAACGCTCATCCATCATCTTTTTCGCAGCTTCATGACGCTCGTCCATCTGCTTCATCACCTCATCATAATTGATGACTTTACCCTGCTGCGGTGCTTTCTGTCCGGCTTCGAAACGCTTTTGCATTTCAGCGCGGTGAGCTTCCATCTCTTTCATCATTGCTGCACGGCGTTGCGTACGCTGTTTGTCTGCTGCTGCACGACGCGACTGCATCTCTTTATTTGAAGGGGCTGCAGCTGGCGCTGATTTAGAACCAAAACGCTGCTGCATTGCAGCGCGGCGGGCTGCTCTCTCTTTTCCGGCTGCTGCGCGGCGCTCTGCACGTGTCATATCTGTTGCTGCACGACGCCTGGTTTCTGTGATGCTCCGCTGCATCGCATGATCAGCTGATGGAGATGCGCCAGGTGTGGAATCAGCACCAAAACGCTGCTGCATTGCAGCACGGCGAGCCGCTCTCTGTTTATCAGCTGCTGCACGACGCGCTGCACGCTGTTTGTTTGCCGCGGCGCGACGTTTCTGGATCTCCTCATTGGAAGGATATCCGGCTGGCGCAGATTCTGAAGAGAAGCGATTATCCATCTCCGCACGGCGGACAGCCATCTCTTTATCGGCTGCTGCACGACGGGTTGCACGCATCTTATCCATTACAGCATGACGCTTCTCAATCTCTTCGAAACTGACTGACGGCGCATAGCAAGGGGCGGATGCGGTCTCTGCCTGAACAGAAACAGCGACAGTCGTCAACGCAATAGCTGCTGCAATTTTGGTGATTTTATACATTGATGGATCTCCAGTAAGTTCAAATATGCAACCAGACTCACGCAGCTGGCTGACAAGTAACCGTCAAAACGGCAAAATCGATTTCATCCCTGTATCAAGGACACATCCTGTTGATCATCCAGGCTCTGGCATTGCCGACCTCGCAGGGTAGAACCCCCATCACCTGGAACAAGCGCTTAAAGCCGCTTGCGATACTCTATAACGCATAGAATATTAGAATATTCTTAAATATGGAATTACTTTGTTTCTATTGGGCATCAATTTACAATCGATATTTTCTATGGATGAGTGAGGACTCATTCATAATTGATGATCCTGAATCATTTTCATCGACTGACAGCGCGATCAGCCGCCTGGTTAAACGCACGGCGTCGAAGAAAGCGGCAAACCTCTACAACAAAAACCCGCCAAATGGCGGGTTTTTGTTTGCACAACCCTGTGCATTTCAACATCCTGTCTGCTGTAAGCTATCTCACTTGGCTGCTGGTGCAGGCGCCGCCTTGGGAGCAGGTGCTGCAGCTTGAGGTGCTGGAGCAGCAGGGCGAGGAGCATAAGCCGGGCCATAACCATATCCATAAGGACGACCATAACGGCCACCGTAGTTACGGTTGTCCCAACGGTTAGAGTTATTCCAGCGGTTGTTGTTGTCCCAACTGTTGTCCCAACGGTTGTAGCCGTCGCCATAACCGGAACCATAGCCGTCGCCTTCCCAATCGGTATCGGCATCCATGTCAGCGTTGAAGCTGAAGCTGCCACGACCACGGCCGGAACCACGGCCACGCCCGGAGGTATCACCACGGCCATAGCCACGGTTGCTCATGTCATTTCTCCAGTCGTTGTTCCAATCGTTGCTCCAGTCGTTGTTCCAGTCGTTGTTGCTGTCGTTGTCCCAAGGCATATCCCAATCAGCAGAAACAGCTGTGGTAGCCAGCATTGCTGCCAAAGCAGCGATCTTTACGATATTTTTCATAATAAATCTCTCTAGTTAAGTAAAAAATGAAATTTGAAAAAGAGAGCTGTTGACTGCGTTCCTCCTTTCCATGTGAGATAGAATATTAGTATTTAAGCTTTTTGTGAAATACTTATTTTCTATCAATATGATTTTTTTATTTGATCACCCCTATCGATCTGGCAAGTTCTCAATAACCTGCGCATTTCGCGGCCAGAAGACCGCTCCTACGGCATCTGCATAATCCAGTCGTAGGAGCTGATACCTATTATGCAGTCGTAGATTCAATAAAATGCGGAATCGTCACTGCTATCTGAAATGACGTATATGTCGAATCGTTATCAGTAGACAAGAAAAAACCCGCCAACTGGCGGGTTTTTTCTACATCCCTGTAATCCTGGACTCCCTGTCCGTTACTGCCATACGCAATAAATTACTCAGCGCATTTTGCGGTTGCAGATGCTGCAGGCGCTTTTGCTGCTGCCTGAGGCGCAGGAGCAGCAGGACGAGGAGCATTAGCGTAACCATAAGGACGATAGCCATAACGAGAGCTGCGGTTGTCCCAACGGTTGCTGTTGTTCCAGCGGTTGTTGTTGTCCCAGCGGTTGCTGTTGTCCCAGCTGTTGTAGCCGTCGCCATAGCCGGAGCCATAACCGTCGCCTTCCATATCGCCATCGACATCGGCATCCATGTTGAAGCTGAAACTGCCACGACCACGGCCACGACCGCGTCCGGAACCGGATCCGTCACCACGGCCATAGCCACGGTTATTCATATTGTTGCTCCAATCGTTGTTCCAGTCGTTGGACCAATCATTGTTCCAGTCGTTGTTGCTGTCGTTGTCCCAAGGCATATCCCAATCAGCAGATACAGCAGTAGTAGCCAGCATTGCTGCCAGAGCAGCGATCTTTACGATGTTTTTCATGATAGTAATCTCTTTAAAAGTAGTGAAAATGAAACTCTTGAGAAAGAGAGCTGATGACTGCCTGCCCCGTTTCCATGAGCAATAGAATATTAGAATATACTTAAATTGTATATTTGTTATTTACTATCGATTTACTGTTTTTAACCTATTTTAGCTATCAATGGTTTTGCCTGAAGAAAACGATAACAGCATTAGCAGTTGGCAGAACTCAAATCGACACTCATTGCCAGCTGCAAGCATTTATTGCTGGAGTCTGTAACTTTTTTTGTTGTTTTGACTGCAAACTGCATACTGACGACTGCAAACTTTATTACACTTCCAGCTTGACCTCCTGATGCTCATGATGGCTGTGCTCATGCGGCTGTTCGCTATGCAGCTTGCCTTCGAGATAGAGTTGCACGGCTGTTTCCGGATCACTCTGACTGGTAATGATTCCCTTGACTCCCTTGTTGCGCAATCGCCGTATCATGCCTTTGCCCATACCAGCGGAAATCAGCACATCGACCACGTCCAGCGGATGCGCCTCATGCGGAGAACTCTCATGGAATGACTGCTCCTTAGCAAGCTCCAGCAACTCTGTGCCGACAATGCGCCCATCCTCGATCTCAAACAGCCTGAACTTCCGGCAGCGCCCTGCATGTTCTGTAATACTCTTTCGATTCTGACTGGTGACAGCAATCTTCATGACTGTTCATCTCTGCATATCATTCAATGCATCTAATGTATCTTATTTATAAACAGGGAATCCACTGTTCTCGCAATGGATATGTGCATATAAAGCCTGTTCAGATCAGCTTCCAAATTGATATGATGCGCCCTATGCGCAAGAAACTCTTTATACAGACCTTCGGCTGCCAGATGAATGAGTACGATTCTGACAAGATGTTCGACGTACTGCGCGAAGCCCGTGGCGTCGACCTGACCGACAAAGCAGAAGATGCCGATATATTGCTGCTCAACACCTGTTCTGTGCGTGAAAAAGCGCAGGAAAAGGTCTTTCACCAACTCGGTCGCTGGCGCAAGCTGAAGCAGCACAATCCTGACCTTATCATTGGCGTCGGTGGCTGCGTCGCCAGCCAGGAGGGGGAAGCCATCAGCCGGCGCGCGCCCTGTGTCGACCTGGTGTTCGGCCCGCAGACACTGCACCGCCTGCCGCAAATGATCGACGAGGCGCAAACGAACAAGCACGCAGTGATTGACATCAGTTTCCCCGAGATCGAAAAGTTCGACCGTTTGCCGGAACCCCGTGCAGAGGGAGCGACTGCTTTTGTCTCGATCATGGAGGGCTGCTCCAAATACTGCACCTTCTGTGTTGTCCCCTATACTCGCGGCGAAGAGATCAGCCGTCCTTTTGACGACGTACTGCACGAGATCGTGCAACTCGCCGAACAGGGAGTGCGTGAAGTCAACCTGCTGGGGCAGAATGTCAATGCCTACCGTGGAGTCATGCATGATGGTGAGCTTGCCGACCTGGCGCTGCTGATCCGCTATGCCGCCGCCGTCGACGGAATTGAGCGCATTCGCTATACGACATCACATCCCGTCGAGTTCAGCGACTCTCTCATCGAGGTCTATACGGATGTTCCCGAACTGGTCAGCCACCTGCATCTGCCGGTTCAAAGCGGTTCGGACCGCATTTTGCGATTGATGAAACGCGGCCACACGGCTTTTGAATACAAGCAGAAGATCAGGAAACTGCGCAGCATACGCCCTGATATCAGTATGTCATCCGATTTCATCATCGGCTTTCCGGATGAAAGCGATGAGGATTTTGAGCATACCATGCAGTTGATTGACGACATTGATTTCGACCACTCTTTCAGTTTCATCTACAGTATCCGCCCCGGCACACCGGCGGCGGAACTTGACGACAACACCCCTCTGCAGGTGAAGAAAAAACGCCTCGCCAGACTGCAACAAAAGATCAACAGCAATGCACAGCGATTCAGCCGACAGATGGTCGGCAGTGTACAAAAAATCCTGGTTGAGAGGGAGTCACGCAAGGATGCGGCGCAAATTTCAGGTCGTACCGAGAATAACCGTGTGGTCAATTTCACCGCCCCGCGGGAGCTGATCGGCCAGTTCGTGAATGTCACCATCACCGAGGCATTACCGAATTCACTGCGTGGAGAACTGCATGAGTGAGCATGCCGCCTCGGTACAATTTATTCTTGACCCTGAAGAGAATGAACGCCTTGCCAATCTCGTCGGACCGCTGGAAGAGCATCTGCGCCAGATCGAAGCGCGCCTGGGCATCGAAATCAACAACCGCGGAAACCAGTTTCAGGTTCTTGGTTCAGCGGATATGCTTGCTGCTGCTCAAACCCTGCTGACAGATCTCTACGCGGCAACTGCCACAGAACGCCTCGATGCCCGTAGCATTCACCTGTTCCTGCAGGAGTCTGGCATCGAGGAGCGCCAGCAAAAAAAGAACGCAGGTGACCAGCCCGAGGTTGTCATTACCACCAAACGCGGAGTGATTCGCGGACGCGGTCCCAATCAGAAGGAGTATCTTCACCATATCGTCAGCAATGATCTCAGCTTTGGAATCGGCCCGGCTGGCACCGGAAAAACCTACCTGGCTGTCGCCTGCGCTGTCGAGGCGCTGGAGCGCCAGCAGGTGCGCCGTATCCTGCTGGTTCGTCCTGCCGTGGAAGCAGGTGAAAAACTGGGGTTTTTACCGGGCGACCTCGCTCAAAAGATCGATCCCTACCTGCGTCCGCTGTATGACGCGCTCTACGAGATGTTCGGCTTTGAACGGGTCAGCAAACTGATCGAACGTCACATCATCGAAGTCGCCCCGCTCGCCTACATGCGCGGACGCACGCTCAATGACTCCTTCATTATTCTCGATGAGGCGCAGAACACCACCCCCGAGCAGATGAAAATGTTTCTCACCCGCATTGGCTTTGGCTCGACGGCAGTCATCACCGGCGACGTCACCCAGGTTGACCTGCCGCGCGGTCAGAAATCCGGCCTGCGCCAGGCCGTCGATATCCTCGGAGAAGTGGACGGTATCAGCTTTACCTTCTTCAACTCAAGGGATGTGGTGCGCCACCCGCTGGTGCAGCGTGTGGTCGAGGCGTACGAGGCAAGTGAAGCGGCATCTGAAAGCAGATAATTAACAGGCTACAAAAACTTCTTTCAACCACGAAAGTCACGAAAAGCACGAAAACAGACAAATATGAAGGTTCGTGTTTTTCGTGACTTTCGTGGTTAGGATTATTCTCAGGAGATGATGAGAGCGTACTTTTTGATTCTGTAGTTGAGCTTGTCGCGGGTGATTCCGAGCAGGCGGGCTGCGCGGCTGCGATTTCCACGGCTATTCTCCAACGCCTGGCGAATCAGATTTTGCTCCAGTTGTGACAGGTCGATGCCACCATCCGGCAGGTTGATCACTGCCCCGTTGGCGGCGCTCTCTTTTTTTGCCATCATCTCGGCTGGAAGATTCTCCGCCCCGATACGCTTACCAGGCAGCAACAGCACCATGCGCTCACAAAAGTTACGCAACTCCTGGACATTGCCGAGCCACTGATATTTCTTCAGAATTTTGAATGTTGCGGCTGAATAGAGCGGTGCGCGGCGTTTGTGCTGTAGACTAAAGCACTTCGTAAAGTGGTTGATCAACAGCGGGACATCACCCTCTCTGCTATTCAGTTCAGGCAGTGACAATGGAATCACATTGATCCTGAAATAGAGATCCTGACGAAATTCCCCCTTCTCAACCTGCTGCTGAAGATCCATGTTGCTGGTGGCGATGATGCGCAAACCCTCTGCAGCGGCAGAGTCGATAAAGCGCATCAGGCTTGCCTGTGCAGCTGATGACAACTCGCCGATCTCCTTAAAAACCAGAGTGCCGGAGGTGATTTCGCTGACACTACGGTCGCCGTCGCTGAGTGAATTGAG
>JAUXDV010000036.1 GCA_030620735.1 Gammaproteobacteria bacterium | reverse complement strand
ATATCCGTCAAATCTCCCTCGGCTTCCGGCACCATTGCCCGTATATACTCCTGGTCATCGGGGTTTGTGGTGCGCAGGCAAATAAATGAGCTGCACTGGGAAAGCATGGTTTCGGAGAGCTCAGTCGGACGCTGGCTGACCACTCCGATGGAGACGCCGTATTTGCGCCCCTCCTTGGCGATCCTCTCCATCATTTTTTTGGTTCCCTCGAACTGCCCGCCTTTCTCACGGGGAATATAGGCATGCGCCTCTTCACAGATCAGGGTGATGGGGAAATCATGGCGTCTCGGGTTCCAGTAGTTGAATTCATAAGCCAGGCGCCCGACTTGCGCTGAAATTGCAGGGCGAATATCGGTCGGCACAGAACTTAGATCTATAATCGTGATATTCGCCTTGTTGCTTCCCAGACCAATGAATTCACGCAACAAATCACTCAAAGATGCCGAAGTGGTGCGTTTTTTTGGCTTGAGGAGAAAATCATAACGAACATCATTGAAGCGGCTCTCCATTCTAACCAGAAGTTCATCAAACTCACCAAACAACGCTCCTTTGACTTTACCGAACTCCTTTCTCTCGCCGTTGGCGCTCTTAAAGAGCTGGTAGAGATCAGCCAGAGAGAAATAGATGGGGGTATCAACCGACACCCCCTTCAAGCCAATCGCTTTCGCCTCTTTAGCCCTGAGCGTTTGCAAAACCTGGCGCATGAACGCCATTTGTGTCGATGCACCGGGGTCGGAACGATCAATAAACAGGTCGATGAGTTCTGCATAACTCATCATCCAGTAGGGCATTTCAAGATCCAGAGCGTCCACATAATTCACCTTGCCTTCGGCGAAAGCCGTCTGCCTGACTCCCTGCTCATCTTCCCAGCAATACTCCCCATGCAGATCCAGAATGATCATATGGGATTTCGGCATCGCCTTGAGTGTATGTTGAAGCAGGCTGGTTACCGTCCAGGATTTTCCGGAACCGGATTGGCCCAGGATGGCAAAATGACGACCGAACAGAGCGCGGGGATCAAGACTGACATGGTAATCTTTTTTTGCCGCCAGTTGACCAATATAGAACTCAAACTCCCTGAATTTTGAAAAAATCGCATTAATCTCATCAAAACCAACGGCAAAAACTTTTGCTCCCGGCGTCGGATAATGCCTGACGCCACGGATAAATTTGCCATCCTCCTGAATTTCACCAACAGGGATCAAAGAGATATACCGGGCTGTATAACTCCTGCCTTTGTGATCGGTGCGATCCCTCTCACTCATCTTGTGAACCAGCGCCAGGACACTGATATCCGACTGACGAATCACCACATAGGATCCCAGATGACCAGCCAGAATCGTCTCACTGCCTATTGTAATGAGAGGTTTATCATTGGTGTATTCATCAACGACACATGCTTCCATTCCATCCCCCCTGACCTCTGTAAGGGAAGCAATCTGGATAGTTGGGAGAGTGGATTTAGACATGATTTAACGTCTCGCCTGAAATGGATTGAGAGATGGGTTATGGGCCTGTTTTTGCAAAAAATACGCCACCAAAGCAGTTCGCGTCAACTCAAGCAAGCTGAGAATCATGCACTGCTTCTGTCCCCAGAACGCCGATAATCGGTTCGAATGAAACCACATCCCGCTGCAGCGAGACAACGACATAACGAAGCTCTGCAAGGGAGACCTTGAGTTCATCACTCAATGGGCACTTCAGGATATTCTTCTCCCTCGCCTGCATAATCTCCGTGAATTCCGCATAGAGAGAATCGAACATTGTCAGATAAGCATCCGTCCCTGCATCATGTTCTCCCGGCAGTTGCTTTTTAGCGAGTGCAACACTGCCGATTTTCATCAACACTGCTACGCGCTCAGCAAGTGAACCATTCATATTTGAACACTTCGCCTTATGCTCACAGTGAAAAAACCTGGATTTGATAGTACTCAATAATTTATTCATTTTGCTACGCTTGTATAGTCTCTTATATGCATTCTACTCTCAACCTTCCCGGGCGTTTAGAGAATAGCGCGGTAAACTTGACCAGGATCAATCGATGAGGAACTCCATGCGGCTCTATTTCAACTTCAACAGCAGTTGGTAAAGCTCCCGCTTTGGCCGGCCAGTGATGCGTGCAGCGATTTTTGCAGCCTGGTTGGGCGGCATCTCCCCGGCAAGAGCCTGCAGTACTCTCTCAACAGGGCCTTTTTCCATGACCGGACTCTCACATGCCGCAACCATGACTACAAATTCACCGCGTTGCTGATTCGTGTCTGCAGCCATCGTCTGCAGCAATTGGCCGAGCGGCTGATCGAGTATGGTTTCATATTGCTTGGTCAGTTCACGCGCAACCACCACACGGCGACCTTCGCCAAACAGCGCAAGCATATCCGCCAGGCAATGCAGGATGCGGTGAGATGACTCATAAAAGACCAGCGTCGATGGAAAATCGCCCAACTGGCGCAGACGTTTCAGACGTTTTTCCTGAGTGCGGGGTAGAAATCCCTCAAACAGAAAACGATCGGTCGGCAGTCCTGACGCTGACAATGCGGCAATCACAGCACTTGCTCCGGGAAGTGGCACGACATCTACCCCCCTCTCCCGGCATGCGCAAACAATGCGATAGCCGGGATCGCAAATCAGTGGTGTTCCCGCGTCACTTACCAGGGCGATATCCTGTCCGGCAAGCAATAACTCGATGAGCTGCTGTGATCGTTGTTGCTCATTATGCTCGTGAAACGAGAGTGTTCGTGTGTCAATTCCAAGAGATGAAAGCAATCCTGCTGTGTGCCGCGTATCTTCGGCAGCAATCAGATCAACCCGCTTCAGCACCTCGATAGCCCGCCGGGTGATATCCCCAAGATTGCCGATGGGGGTAGCAACAATATAAAGCCTGCCTGTTTGCATTGACATCCAGCCCGTCACTCAGGATACTGCGAGAGTTATTTAACCTATTCCGGTCATTGATACTATGCTACCACTAAAAAAGCTTTTCCCTGCTGTTGTTCTCGCCTTTTCCCTTGCCATCTCCGGATGTACGTCAATGGGTCTGGATACCTTTGGCATCGGTGTCAATCAAGCCCGTTCAGATCGCGCCGAGACCCTGGCGAACAAAGGCGACTACGCTGGCGCCGCCTATTTGTACGAACTCCTGGCGCGCTCCAACAAAGGCAAACGGCGTACCGAGTATCTGCAAAGAGCTCTGACCTATTATGAAACAGCAGGAGACGAGGCTTCCGCTTCACGCATCAGAGTCGCGCTAGCAAACGAAGCAGTCGTCACATCAAATGTCACGACTGGAGAAATCGCTGTTTTGCTCCCATCTTCCGGCGTCTACGCCAATGCCGCCAATGCTGTTCGCCAGGGAATTGAGTCGGTGCATAGACGTCAGCCCGAGGGAAAACGACCGACGCTGCGCTATATTGACAGCAGCAACCTCGCCGACGCCATTGGACAGGCTGACTCGGCGGCCATGATTCTCGGGCCACTCAGCAAACCATCCGTCCAGCAGGTCGTCTCCAAAGGCCTTAACTCCACGACGATCACTCTCAACCAGGTGAGCAATTACTCGCCAAAGGGGGTCTATCAATTTGGCCTCTCACCCGTAGCAGAGGGAGAGATGATCGCGGAGAAAGCCTTTGCAGACGGGCATCGCACTGCATCCATCATCTACCCGGATACCAGCTGGGGAAGCCGTTATGAAAAGGGCTTTCGCCAGCGCTGGTACTCCCTGGGGGGCTCTGTCACAGCCAGGGTGAGATACCCGCAGGCAGCCGGCAGTTTCACCAACACCGTGAACTCAGCCATGAAGACACCGGCAGATACCGTCTTCATCGTCGCCAAACCCAGCAAGGCGCGCAAAATCCGCGCACAACTGCTGCTCGCAGGTGAGCAGAACCCTGCGGTTTATGCATCCTCAACCGCCTATGACAGACGCCTTTATGGACTCGAGGACGCCAACTTCGAGAATGTCTGGATACCGGTATTACGCTGGACGGTGCCAGGAACAACGTCAGCATCCATTCCCTCTTACCAGGAGCTGGAGTCAGGCGGCGCCATCAACCCCGGCCTGGCTAAATTCTACGCTTTCGGCATCGATGCCATGCTGCTGGCTCTGAACGCGGGGGATATCAGCCGGGGAAAAGTCCTGAAAGGGGCGACTGGTGACCTGAGCCTCGACAGTAATGGCGTCATCAGACGCAATATGCTGTGGTTGCATTATCACAACGGCGCGCTGACTCAACACCAGCCTGGCAGCAAGAAATAAGCGACTCTGACAAACTCCTTGGGAACCGCTTTTCCATTCATTCTTATCCAGCACATCCTGCACTTTACCCTGACAGAGCTTGCACGAAAAAATGCTGCAGGTCATTTTTCGTTAAACTCAATACTCTAATCACCTCGAATGATCAACAATTCAGACTCAAAACAGCACCTCCTCGCCACCCCTCATATTCTCCTGACGCCAGAGTGAGCAGCAGGGAGACAGGCGGACAAGCCGAGCAATATGCGCTTGATTATCTGAAATCACACGGACTCAAACTGGTCACACGCAACTTCCTGTGCCGCATGGGCGAGATCGACCTCATTATGATGCACAAGAAACATCTCGTTTTTGTTGAGGTTCGCTACCGAAGAAACAGCCGTTACGGAACCCCTGCGGCAACCATCAGCCGCACCAAGCAGCGCCGCTTGACACGAACCGCAAATTTTTATCTGCAACAACATGCTCTTGACAAACCCTGCCGCTTCGACGTCGTTGCCATCGTTGCCCAGCCTGAAATCAAAATCGAGTGGATTCAAAATGCCTTTGAAGCGCTCTCTTAAAAACCTGCCGGCAATCTGTGTTAGCCTGCTCATCACTCTCCCACCGTTGGGAGGTTGTACTGCTGCTATTGTAGCAACCACCGCAACTGTCGCTTCAACCATGCACGACAGGCGCACTACCGCCACTGTCATGGATGATCAGGAGATTAAACTGCGCGCAAGAGCCACGCTGGGCAACCACCCTGAAATCTCCACACACTCACGCATCCATGTCACCAGTTTTAACCGCCGCGTATTAATTTTCGGACAGGCGGAAAGCAGGCAGCTGGCGGATACATTTGCACATCTTGTCAGCCGCCAACCGAAACTCAAATCCGTCTATAATGAAGTTGAAGTCAGACCTCGGGCTAGCAACCTGGATGTCAGCAAGGATTCAGCTCTGACCACTAAAATCAAAGGGTCGCTGTGGCAGGTCGGCATCAAGGGATTTGATCCAACCCGAGTTAAAATTTCCACCACTCTGGGAAATGTCTACCTGCTCGGCCTGGTGACTGCTGAAGAGGGGCCTGCCATCGTCGAACACGTGCGCGGCATCAGTGGTGTAAAAAAGGTCATCGAGATTTTTGAATACCTTGAAGGGTGAAAGCCATCGATAGCAGAAACATCTCTTCAACATTTCTCCGCAGCCTCGAAACAGCAGCAGGCAGCGGCTGCGTGCTGACAAAAACATCCGATTGCTGGCCCTACGGCTATGACAATAGCCGGCTGCAGGCCCCCCCTGGAGCAGTTGTATTCGCATCTTCGCACCTGCAGGTCCGGGATATCATCGAAGCCTGCAATCAGGCGGGGGTTCCACTCGTCTGCCGCGGCAGCGGCACGGGAACAACTGGGGCAACAGTTCCGCTTAACCATGCTGTTGTGCTCTCATTTGAACGCATGCAGAAGATCATCAGCATCGATCCGGTCAACCGCACCGCCACTGTACAGCCAGGCGTCACCAATGCAGCATTGCAACAGGCGTCAGCACACTATGGATTTTTTTGGCCGCCCGACCCGACCAGTGCGGAAATTTGCACCATCGGGGGAAACCTCGCCTACAACTCGGCCGGTCCCAGAGCTGTGAAATACGGCACTCCAAGAGAAAATACACTGGCCCTGAAAGCAATAAGCGGGGATGCAAGGAGCTTCCATACCGGAACCCTGACCACCAAGGGCGTAGTTGGCTATGACTTGACGCGCCTTCTGATCGGTTCTGAAGGAACACTCGGGGTGATTACAGAGGCAACCCTGAAGCTCACGCCACAGGCCGAAAGCAAGCACACCATGCGCGCCAGCTACCGTGATATCCACGCGGCAGCGCGTGCAGTAGCCGCCATCATGTCGCAGCCGGTAACGCCCTGTGCGCTGGAGTTCATGGATCATTCGGCATTGCAAATGGTGCACAACTTCTCGGATCTGCAGCTTGATGCCGATATCGGAGCCATACTGATGATCGAGGTCGACGCCATGGAACACGCCATTGACGAGGCCGCTGCACAGGTAGCCGCCGCCGCCAGGGTCGATGGCTGCATAGATGTCCGCATAGCCGCTTCTCAACAGGAGGTGGAGCAGTTGTGGAGGACACGCAAGGCGCTGTCACCGGCGCTGCGTAATATCGCGCCAAAAAAAATCAACGAGGATGTTGTGGTGCCGATATCACAACTGCCGCGCCTGATTGAAGGGCTGGAACATCTTTCGCTGCAGCACCGTATACAAATTGTCAATTTTGGCCATGCCGGAAACGGAAACATCCACGTCAACCTGTTGACAAACCCGGATGACCCCGGAGAGACGGTGCGCGCCGAAGCCTGCCTGTCGGACGTCTTCTCACTGGTGCTGGAACTGCAGGGCACGCTCTCCGGAGAACATGGCGTCGGCATTGTAAAACGCGATTACATCGCACGTGAACTGGATCCGGTTGCGCTGCAGTTAATGCATCAAATCAAACACCAGTTCGATCCAAACAATATCCTGAATCCAGGCAAGACCTTGCCAGAGCCAGTCGTAACTCTTAAATAACTCCGTGCAGGAAGCAGGGTTGGGAGTCTGCTTTTCAGGGCTGTATAAAACAGGGACGTTTTATCAGAGCGTACATGGATGTATTCACAGCGGCGCTGAAAGGCTGATCCCGACTCTGCACAGACTCGAACAATACACAGACTTTTTGAGAAGTTACAGCCCAGCTATCAAACCTGCCGGCCACGAAAATCCCTGACGCGAACCCCTACAACAGCCAAAGCGCCAAAATAGACGATTACGCCAAGAATCACCCAGGCTGCCAGATGGCCGGTTTGCCATCTCCAGTCGGAAACCAACCACTGCTGCAAAGGGCCAGCCAACCAGTAGAGCATTCCACCCATCACTGCTGCTGCTATTGCCGCCCGCAACAGCAGCAGCGGCCAGCCAGTGGGCGGTTGATAGATCTCTCTTTTTCGCAAAACCCAGAACAGCAGCGCCGCATTGACCGTTGCCGCGATGGAGGTTGCCAGCGCCAGGCCGGCATGCTGTAAAAACTGCATCAATATGAGATTCATCACCATATTGACCACCATCGCCACAATCGCAATCTTTACCGGAGTTTTGGTATCCTGCTGCGCATAAAACCCCGGCGCCAATACCTTGATCACCATGAAGGGAATCAGCCCGCATGAGTAGGCCATGAGGCTCAAACGCGCCATTTGCACATCATGCGCATCGAACACATCCGACTGGAACAACGTAGCAATCAGCGGACCAGCCAGCACCAGCAAACCTACCGCTGCCGGAATACCCAGCAATATCGCCCAGCGCAGGGCCCAGTCGAGCATCTCGGAAAACTCCCGCGGAGAGGATTCAGCATGCTTTCTGGAGAGATTTGGCAAGATGACTGTTCCCAGCGCCACCCCCAATATCCCTACCGGAAACTCCATCAGACGATCAGAGTAATAGAGCCAGGAGATGCTTCCCTTCTGCAAAAAGGAGGCGATCAGCGTGTCGAGCAGCAGATTCAACTGGGTGACAGAGACACCAAAGATTGCCGGGGCCATCAACTTCAGTACCCGGCTGATACCCTCGTCCTTAAAGGTCGGTTTGGTAAAATTCGGCAACAGTTTCAGCCGATAAAGAAATGGCAGCTGGAATGTAAATTGTGCAATGCCCGCAATGAGCACTCCCCAGGCAAGCGACATGATCGGTGGATCAACAAAAGGCGACAACCAGTAGGCACAGGCGATCAACACCAGGTTCAGCAGCACCGGCGTAAAAGAGGGAATACCGAACTGGTTATGCGTATTGAATATGCCGCCGGCAAAAGCTGTCAGGGAGATAAACAGCAGGTAGGGAAAGGTGAGGCGCAACATATCCGCTGCAAGGTCTGCATCTCCGCCGCTGCCAAAATACCACCCTGGAGCAAACAGCGCGATCAGCAGTGGCGCCGCGAGAACGCCAACCACTGACACGATCAGCAACACCAGCCCGAGGGTACTGGCGATATGATCGACAAAGGTTTTTAGATCATCAAAACTGCGTGTCGCTTTATATTCGGAGAGCACCGGCACAAATGCGACAGAAAAGGCGCCTTCCGCAAACAGGCGGCGCAAAAAATTGGGTATCTTGAAGGCAACAAAAAAAGCATCCGTCATTTCGTTGGCGCCAAACAGGCGTGCAAACACCAGATCACGGACAAATCCAAGAATACGGGAGAGGGTGGTATTTCCGCCAACTTTCGCCAGCGCATGCATCAGGCGCACAGATTTCTACCTTCTATTCAGAATCAATCTTCGCAGCGGAGATTGGAAAAAAAGAGGTAGTATACATCCGCCCGTTTTCCGCATGAGACAAGATCGATACATTAATCCTTGTGAGGGGGGTATTTTTCATGCAATTGCCTCGGGGCATTGCGCACTCATCAGATGAGCTGTGTTTTTACATTTGCTCCAAAACTGCTCTCAAGCTATAGTCTCAGTTCCAACCAACCCCCTGTGAGAGAAATCGGTATTTCAAGGGCCGACACCCGTAGCTACCGAGCCACCCTATGGATAAAAAAACCATTCTGAACCAGACGCATCACAATTTGGGTGCGCGCATGGTCCCCTTCGGCGGCTGGGAGATGCCGGTGCATTACGGCTCCCAGATCGAGGAGCACCATGCCATTCGACAGCACGCAGGCATGTTTGACGTCTCCCACATGCAGATCATCGACCTCAAGGGCAGCGACTGTAAACGCTATCTGCGCCACCTGCTTGCCAATGATGTCGGAAAATTAAAATCCACTGGCAGGGCGCTCTATTCCTGCATGCTCAATTCGCAGGGCGGCGTCATCGACGACCTGATCGTCTATTTCATGGATGAGACCTGGTACCGCATCGTCGTCAACGCATCCACAGCACAAAAAGATCTTGGCTGGATCATGGAGCAGGTCGGCGTCTTCGGGGTTGAAGTGCTTCCGCGCAGCGACATGGCGATGATTGCCGTACAGGGGCCGAAGGCGATTGAACTAACGCTGCCGCTGCTGAATGAAGAGCTGCGTGAAGCTGCAGCGGATCTGAAGCCTTTTTCAGCCGTCTGGGATCCCAGCTGGTTCGTTGCCCGTACTGGTTATACCGGAGAGGATGGGTTTGAAATCCTGTTGCCACAGGGCGACTGTATCGCCCTGTGGAATGACCTTGTCGACGCAGGTGTACGTCCCTGCGGTCTTGGCGCGCGCGACACCCTGCGACTCGAAGCCGGCATGAATCTTTATGGCCAGGATATGGACGAAACAACCACGCCCCTGGTTTCAGGACTCGGCTGGACTGTGGCGTTGAAACCGGAAGAGCGCTCTTTTATCGGCCGCGGGCCGCTGGAGAAGCAGAAAAGAGAAGGCATCCCGCAACAGCTTGTCGGCCTGGTCCTTGAAGGGCGAGGCATTTTGCGCAGTCATCAAAAGCTTTTTGCCGCTGACAAACAGATCGGAGAGATTACTTCAGGCGGATTTTCTCCCACTCTTGAACGCAGTATCGCGCTCGCCCGCATCGAGACCGGCTCACCCCACGGTTTTGATGTGGAAATGCGTGGCAAGCGTCTGCCCGTCAAGGTTGTAAAATATCCCTTTGTACGTCACGGCAAGCTTGCCACCAAACTGTAATAACCAAATCCTTAAAACTGATATCTTAAAACCTCCCCCTTTTCATGGAGCACTCTCATGAGCAATACCCCCGATGGGCTGAAGTACGCAAAAACACACGAATGGATCAAGGATAATGGCGACGGCACTGTCACTGTCGGCATCAGCGACCACGCGCAGGAACTGCTTGGCGACCTGGTTTTCGTCGAGTTGCCTGAAGCCGGCAGCGATATAGCAGCCGGTGACGAAATTGCCGTGGTTGAATCAGTCAAGGCCGCTTCCGATATTTACAGCCCGCTCTCAGGTAAAATCCTCGGTATCAATGATGTACTGAATGACGCACCGGAAAGCATCAACGACTCACCCTACGAGGAGGGCTGGCTGTTCACATTAAAGATGACTGACAAGAGTGAACTGGATGCATTGATGGATGCCGATGCCTATACAAAACATGCTCAGGATGAGGAGCATTAATGGTGGCTGTCATCGTGAACGAAGCAGACAGCTCTCCTGTACCAGCGAGATTGCCGCAGTCGCTTAGGCTCCCTCGCAATGACAGCATTCGCATGAGCTTATTGAGAAGTTATGCACAACCAGATCACCCTTCCCCCGAACTCCTATCACATGGACTGAACCAGAGATTCGTTTAATGCCATTCATTCCCCACACTGAAGATGATGTCAGGCGCATGCTCTCAAGCATCGGCGTCGACAGCATCGAAAGCCTGTTTGATGAGATCCCCGAGGATCTGAAATGCGGTATCCTCGATGCCATTCCAGCAGGAATGAGCGAGATGGAGATCACTGAACTGATGCATCAACGCGCAGCGGCAGATGGACAACCAGGATGCTTCGTCGGCGCTGGCGCCTACGACCACCATATTCCTGCTGCAGTGTGGGAGCTGGCCACCCGCGGTGAATTCTATACGGCCTATACCCCCTATCAGGCTGAAGCCAGCCAGGGAACGCTGCAGCTGCTGTATGAATATCAATCGATGATGACCGCACTGACAGGCATGGATGTCTCCAATGCCTCTCTCTATGACGGCGCATCAGCAGTGGCCGAGTCGATATTGATGGCGGTGCGCGCCAACCGTAAATCGAAATCCAGGCGGGTGCTGCTGCCACGCAGCCTGCATCCTGCCTATCGAAAGACAGTAAAAACGATCGTGCACAATCAGAAGATCGAGCTGCTTGAGCTCCCTTTTGATACGGCAAGCGGCAAAACCGATCTCGATGCACTCGACAGATACAGCGGTGAAGACATCACCGCACTGGTTATTCCCCAGCCCAACTTCTTCGGTGTGCTCGAGGATGTCGATGCACTCACCAGCTGGGCGAAGAGCAATGGCGCCATCAGCATTGCTGTCGTCAATCCCCTCGCGCTCGCCATTCTCAAGCCGCCCGGCGAATGGGGCGATGAGGGCGTGGATATCTGCTGTGGAGAGGGCCAGCCGCTGGGGATTCCACTCTCATCAGGAGGCCCCTACCTGGGATTCATGTGCTGCAGGCAGCAGCATGTGCGCCAGATGCCCGGGCGCATCATCGGCGGCACCGAGGATCTTGACGGCAAACGCGGCTACACACTCACCCTGCAGGCGCGCGAACAGCATATCCGCCGCTCCAAGGCGACATCCAATATCTGCACCAACCAGGGATTGATGGTCACCGCCGCAACCATCTATATGGCGCTGCTGGGCGGCGAGGGAATGGCGCAAACGGCCGCCGCCGCACATGCAAATACAGGGAAACTGGTTGAGAAGTTGTGCAGCATCGATGGCGTCGATGCGCTGTTCACCGCCCCCGTGTTCCACGAGAGCGTATTGAAAATCAACGCCAAGCCGAAAAATGTGCTGCGCTCGCTGGCGGCGCACAATGTACTTGGTGGTTATGATCTTGGCGCAGAGTATCCCGAGCTCGGTGACGCCATCCTGGTATGCGCAACCGAGAAGCGCACCGAACAGCAGATAGAGGATTTTCGCGACAAGCTCGACCGCATCATGAACCGCCAGGCGAAATGCCCTGTGACACCGAAGTTTGATTAAAGCTGGCTCTGCCTCTGCAGGGAGGAAAAAATGTATGCTCTCAAAAACCCCGTGCATTTTAACTTTAAATCCCCCTCAATCCCCCTTTGTTAAAGGGGGAGGCTTATATGCCGCATCCAGCTAATGCTCCCTCCTTTGTTAAAGGGGGAGGCTTGTATGCCGCATCCAGCTAATGCTCCCTCCTTTGTTAAAGGGGGAGGCTTATA
>JAUXDV010000002.1 GCA_030620735.1 Gammaproteobacteria bacterium | reverse complement strand
CTCAATTCCGATGCAGACGATGTGGCTACACTGGTTCAGCAGCCGCTGCACGACGGTGATGAGACAACGATAGAAACCACGCGTGAAAATCTGATCTCCAAGATTGGTGAAAATATCTCGGTACGTCGTTTTGTGCGTGTCAACTCCAGCGGCAGCATCTGCACATACCGCCATGGCGTGCGCATCGGTGTTGTTGTTGATATGGAAGGCGGCGATGCAGAGCTTGGCCGTGGTATTGCCATGCATATTGCGGCAAGCAACCCGGTGTGCGTCTCCGAGGAGGATGTTCCTGCGGACACACTGGCGAAGGAGCGTGAGATTTTCCGTGCGCAGGCGCTGGAAAGCGGCAAGCCCGAAAATATCGTTGACAAGATCATCGAAGGACGCGTGCGTAAATATCTGCAGGAAGTGACCCTGAACGGACAGCCTTATGTGATCGACCCTGATACGACTGTCGGCAAAATGCTTGAAAAAGCGGGCGCTGCAGTGATCAGTTTCACCCGTTTTGAGGTGGGTGAGGGGATCGAGAAAAAGCAGGAGGATTTTGCAGCCGAGGTGATGGCGCAAATCAACGCCTGATTATTCAAAGGAATTTTTTACCACGAAAGGCACGAAAATCACGAAAATTAACAAGATGATTATTCGTGATTTTCGTGCCTTTCGTGGTTAATCTTTTTTCATGGTTTTCAGGTATAATTCTGCGCAATCTTTGAGACTTGGTTCACTACCATGAGTAAACCACTTAATCGAATTCTGCTGAAGCTGTCAGGCGAGGCTCTGATGGGTAGTGGTGATTTTGGCATCGAACCGCAGGTGCTGCAGCGTCTGGCAGCTGATATCAAGGCGATATCCGATAGCGGCGTAGAGGTTGGTGTTGTCATCGGCGGTGGAAATATCTTTCGCGGCGCAGGCCTGGTGCAAAGCGGCATCAATCGCGTCACCGGTGACCATATGGGGATGCTGGCGACAGTGATGAACTCCCTGGCCATGCATGATTTTTTACACCGCGCCGGCGTTAACAGCCGCGTCTTCTCAGCCATGCGCATTGACCAGGTGTGTGAACACTACAGCCGTGATCGTGCTGTCGATTTTCTACAGCAGGGCGGCGTCGCTCTTTTTTCGGCCGGCACCGGTAATCCTTTTTTCACGACTGATACCGCTGCCGCTCTGCGTGCGGTTGAGATTGGCGCCGATCTGCTGATCAAAGCGACCAAGGTCGATGGAGTCTATTCGGCGGATCCGGTCAGCAATCCTGATGCTGAATTCTATGCGAAACTCGATTATGACCGCATATTGAGGGAAAATCTCGGGGTGATGGATTTGACGGCGATTCTGCTGTGCAGAGATCATAACCTGCCGCTGCGTGTTATGAATATCTATGACGAGGGCGCACTTGTACGCCTGATTGGAGGAGAGTCTGTGGGCACTCTAGTACAGTGATGCACAATGGATTATCCTGAAAAACAGATGAATGAAATACGATGATTGATGAAATAAAGAGAGATGCGGCTGATCGCATGGGAAAAAGTGTCAACGCGCTTGACGGTGCGCTGATAAAACTGCGTACTGGCCGTGCGCATCCAAGCCTGCTCGAACATCTCGTCGTTCCCTATTATGGTACGGATACGCCTCTGAGACAGGTGGCAAATATCTCTGTCGAAGATGCACGTACGCTGCTGGTACAACCCTTTGAACAGACGATGGTCAAGGCTGTCGAAAAGGCGATCATGGAGTCTGATCTGGGCCTGAATCCAAATACAGCCGGGAATGTTATGCGCATCCCGCTGCCGCCGCTGACCGAAGAGCGACGCCGGGATATGACCCGTGTGGTGCGGCACGAAGGTGAACAGGCGCGTGTTGCTGTGCGCAATATCCGCCGCGACGCTAACAGCGATCTCAAGGAGATGGAGAAGGAGAAAATGATCACCGAGGATGATGAACGCCGTGGACAGGAGATTATCCAGAAACTGACGGAGCAGCATGTCAAGGAGATCGATCAGCGTCCTGCAGTCAAGGAAGAAGAGTTGATGTCCTTCTGAGTCTCTGACGCGTGTCTGATAACGTTCAATTTTCTATTCTTCCGCACCATGTTGCTATCGTCATGGATGGCAATGGACGCTGGGCAAAACAGAAAAAGAAACCACGCACCTTCGGCCACCAGGCCGGATCCAGACTGTTGCACGCAATTGTCGAAGAGAGTAAAAATCTTGGGATCCGGGTTCTGACGGTTTTTGCCTTCTCCAGCGAAAACTGGAAAAGACCGGAGCAGGAGAGTTCCTTTCTGATGGGACTCTTCATCAAGGTGATGCAGCGAGAGATCAACGAACTGCACAGCAATCATATCCAGGTGCGCTTTATCGGTGACAGATCCGTGCTCTCTGAAACTCTGCAGCAGGTTATCAGGAATGCCGAGGAACTGACCTCAGAGAATCACAAAATGGTGCTGCAGATCGCCCTCTCCTATAGCGGGCAGTGGGACATTGCAGCAGCGGCGCGCAGTGTCGCTGTAAAAGTAGCAGGCGGTGAACTTGCCGCAGCCGATGTTGATGAGCAGCACTTTGCTGCAGAGTTGTGTTTTGCTGATCTCCCTGATGTCGATTTCTTTATCCGCACTGGTGGAGAACTGCGCATCAGTAATTTTATCCTGTGGCAGGCGGCCTACGCCGAACTCTATTTTACAGATGTTCTCTGGCCTGACTTTTCGGTTGCCGAGTTTCGCAAGGCGCTTCAGGAATATGCCCTCAGGCAGCGCCGTTTTGGACGCACAGGCGAGCAGGTCTCCGCAAGCTGATGCTGCTGCAACGCGTTCTCACCGCCATCATTCTGATTCCCCTCGTCGTTTGGGGGGTGCTTGCGGCTGATCACTGGCTGTTTGCCGCTATCGTGGCTGCTGTGATGCTGTTGTGTGCATGGGAGTGGGCGCGCCTGGCCGGTCTGAAAACCCTGCCGTTGCAACTTCTCTATGTGCTCCTGTGCGGGGTGCTGATCGCCGCACTGTGGTTTATTGCCACGCTTGCAGTGTCTAACTTCCTGATCCTGATTGCTGCAGGCATCTGGCTGGGAATGGCGCTTGCCCTGTTTTCATGGCGGAACAAAGTGTTGCACAAAGCGGCATTTCAGCCATTTATACTGGCGCTCGGTCTGTTGCTGCTCAGTGCAGCCTGGCAGGCTTTGGTTTCCCTGCATAAGCTGCCGGATATCGGACCGAAATTGACGCTGGGATTGCTGATTCTGATCTGGATTGCCGACTCTGCCGCCTATTTCAGCGGCAAGGCCTTTGGCCGCCACAAGCTGGCGCCTGTGCTGAGCCCCGGAAAAACGCTTGAGGGGATGGCCGGAGCGCTGCTCTTTGCAGCCCTGTGGGGCGTGTTGATGTTTGTGATGCTGTTCCAGGCGTCTGCCAATTCGACTGCATACATGATTACCACCGCCCTGCTGCTATCGTTGCTGACAGCCGTTGTCTCTGTTGCCGGCGATCTGTTCGAGAGTCTTGTAAAACGCCGTGCGGACATGAAAGACAGTGGCCATCTTCTGCCTGGACACGGCGGTATCTGGGACCGCATCGACAGCCTGATTGCCAGTGCTCCGGTATTTGTTGCAGGACTCTACCTCAGTGGGATTCTGCTGTGATCGGGGTTACAGTACTTGGTTCGACCGGCTCCATCGGCGTTAGCACGCTGGATGTGCTTCGGCGGCATGCCGATCAATTCAGGGTCATTGCGCTTGCGGCCAACAGCAGTGTCGAAAAACTGCTGCAGCAGGTCACTGAATTTCGGCCGCAGTATGCAGTACTGGTCGATCCTCCGGCAGCAGAGCAGCTGCGTCAGCGCATTGCGCACCAGGGGCTGGCAACAGAGGTGCTGGAGGGCGCCGATGCACTCGAATTTGTGGCGTCGCTGTCTCAGGTAGACGCAGTGATGGCGGCCATTGTTGGCGCCGCAGGTCTGCGTTCTGCGCTGGCCGCGGCAACATCCGGCAAACGGGTGCTGCTGGCAAACAAGGAGTCGCTGGTGGTTGCAGGACAGCTCTTTATGGATGCTGTCGAGCAGCATCAGGCGACACTGCTGCCAATTGACAGCGAACACAACGCCATTTTCCAGTGTATGCCTGCAAATGGCGGCAAAGAGGGAGTCAAACGCATTCTATTGACTGCTTCAGGCGGCCCTTTTCGCAGCGTTCCTGTGGATGATCTGCATCATGTGACGCCCGAACAGGCGTGCGCTCATCCCAACTGGGATATGGGAAAAAAGATTTCGGTTGATTCGGCGACCATGATGAACAAGGGGCTGGAGGTGATCGAGGCGCGCTGGCTGTTTGATCTTGCGCCTCAGGATATCCAGGTAGTGGTGCATCCGCAAAGTGTGATCCACTCCATGGTGGAGTATGTCGATGGTTCGGTGCTTGCGCAGATGGGCAATCCTGACATGCGCACCCCGATCGCCCATGCACTGGCATGGCCACGCCGAATCGATTCCGGCGTTGCGTCGCTGGATCTGTTCGAGGTTGCGCGCCTCGATTTTGAACAACCCGATTTCAAACGTTTTCCATGCCTGCAGTTGGCCTATGACGTTGTCGCTGCCGGAGGTGTCATGCCAGCGGTTCTGAACGCGGCGAACGAGGTGTCTGTCGATGCCTTCCTCAATGGCCGTATTCCCTTCAGCGCAATTCCCCGGCTGAACCAGGCTGTGATGGAAAACGCTGGACAGATGCAGCCGCAGAGTATCGAGCACCTGCTGGAAGTGGATCAACGCAGCCGCCGCCAGGCGGAACAATTTATACCTCAAATGGTCTGAATTTAATGTTAGATATTCTCTCCATGATCTTCTGGGCGATGGTTCTCATCGTCATTCTCGTCGGCGTTCACGAGTTCGGCCACTTCTGGGTGGCGCGCAAACTGGGAGTGAAGGTGCTGCGCTTCTCCATCGGCTTTGGCCCTGCTCTATGGAAACATACCGCCAAAGATGGCGTTGAATACATCTTTGCCGCCATTCCGCTTGGCGGCTACGTCAAGATGGTCGATGAACGCGAGGAGGAGGATATTGCCGAAGAGGATCTTCCCTACGCCTTCAATCGCCAGTCGCTTGCTGTTCGCAGCGCCATCGTAGCCGCTGGTCCGCTGTTTAATCTGCTGTTCGCCGTTCTCGCCTACTGGGCGGTTTTCGTAAACGGTGAGATCGATATCAAATCCTATGTGGGAGAGCTGGCGGCTGACTCCATAGTCTATACAGCCGGTGTGCGTGAAAATGACCGTATTGTCAGCATCAACGATGATCAGACGCCTGGATGGAACAGGGTAAACCAGGCTTTGATCGAGGCGGCAATGACGGAGCAGCCGGCGCAGCTTCTCCTGCAGGGAGAGTATGATGCCGAACGCGCTGTTGTACTGACAAATGCAATGTTGTCGCCATTGCGCGATGGACAGGCTTCGCTGGAAAAGATAGGTCTGGCGCCCCGCTTTCCGACGCTTCCTGCGGTGATCGGCATCATCAGCAGCGGCAAGGCGGCGGAGCGGGCGCAACTATTGCCGGGAGACCGCATTCTCTTCGCCAATGGCGAGGAGATTGTTTCATGGAAAGCCTGGAGTGATGTTATCAGGGCGCATCCTGAGCAGGAGATGCAACTTGTCGTTGAGAGGGAAACTGGCCAGATAGAGCTGAAATTGCGTCCGGATGCGAAGGATGAGCATGGCAAAGTGATTGGATTTGCAGGTGTTGGTAGTGCTATCCCAGAGGGGTTTGCAGATGAATACCGTATTCTGGATCGCTATGGCGTTGTTGAAGCCTTGCCGAGGGCGCTGCATGAAACATGGCGCATGACAAAACTGACGCTCAATGGCATCTGGAGCATGATCACGGGAAGGATGTCTGTGCATAATATGGGCGGTCCGCTGACGATCGCCAAGATTGCAGGTGATTCCGCCAAGGGCGGCTTCTCATTTTTTGTCGGCTTGCTGGCGATGCTGAGTATTACCCTCGGCGTCATCAACCTGCTGCCTATTCCGGTGCTGGATGGTGGGCATCTGTTTCTGTTTCTGATCGAAGCAATCAAAGGAAGCCCGTTGTCCGAGCCTGCGATGCTGCAACTGCAAAAAGTGGGCCTGATGATCATTGCGGCAATCATGTTTCTGGCGATTTATGTGGATTTGAACCGCTTTTTTGGTCCGTGACTCAATTTTTAACCACGAAAGTCACGAAAAACACGAAAATAGATACATCGACCACTCCTGTTTTCCGTGTGGTCCGTGTGTTCCGTGGTAATAGAGTTCTCATGTAGATTCAAAGCTGGTTTTTTGCATTACGCAACATCACGAATTCCTTTATAATCGGCAACAATTCAGTTATGTGTTTATCTTCAGTACGCATGTGAACGATCAAATTGCTGAAGTGGCCACTTTTTTCAGACACACACGGTGTTTTCCAGTGATAAAAACAAAATATGCGTTAATAGCAGCAGGGCTGCTGGTTCTCTCTTCACTTGTTTATGCAGGCTCCTTTGTCATTCGGGATATCCGGGTCGAGGGTCTGCAGCGGGTTCCAGTGGGCACCGTTTTCAGTCATATCCCTTTTGAAATTGGAGATCGGGTTGACGACACCGCCGGTGGCGAGATTGTCCGCGCATTGTACAAGAGCGGTCTGTTCAAGGATGTATCGCTCGAGCAGGATGGCGGCGTGATGGTGGTCTCGGTGATCGAACGTCCATCGATTGCGTCGATCAGTTTCAGCGGCAACAAGGACATTGATACTGATCAGCTGAAAACAGGTCTGCGTGATGCGGGGTTTTCTGAAGGGAGGGTATTCAATCAGCAGGTTCTGGACAACATCAAGCAGGATCTGAAACGCTCCTATTTTGACCGCGGCAAATACAGTGTCATCATCACCTCCACAGTCTCTCCGCTGGAACGCAACCGTGTAGCAGTGGATATCAATGTGCGTGAGGGTAGAACTGCAAAAATCAAACGCGTCAACATCGTTGGCAACAAGGCTTTTGACGAGGATGATCTGCTCGATGAAATCTCTCTGTCGACAGGCAACTGGATTTCTCGTTTCACCAAAAACAACCAATACTCCAGCCAAAAACTGGAAGCGGACATTGAAAGTCTGCGCTCCTTTTACATGGATCGCGGTTACCTGAAATTTGATGTGCTATCGACACAGGTGAATATCAGTCCCGAGAAGGAGGATGTCTTCCTCACCATCAATATTACTGAAGGTGATGTCTATACCGTTGAAGATATCCAGTTGGCAGGCAAGGCCGTAGTGGATCCTGAAGAACTTTTTCCGTTGATTGAATTGCGGCGCAATGAGCCTTTCTCTCGCAAGCAGGTCGTCAAAAGCACCGAGGCCATCAGTGCAGCACTCTCCGACAAGGGATATGCGCTTGCCAGTGTCAATGCCATTCCCGATATCGATGAGGAGAACAAGAGTGTCAAGATCACGCTCTATGTTGAACCCGGCAGGCGGGCCTATGTCAGGCGCGTCAATATCCATGGCAATACCCGCTCACGCGACAGAGTACTGCGACGTGAGTTTCGGCAGATGGAAGCCGCCTGGTTCTCAGCTGAAAAGGTCAGGGAGTCGAAGCAGCGTCTGCTACGTCTGGGCTATTTTGAGTCGGTGGAGATTGCCACCAGACCTGTCCCGGGATCATCGGACCAGGTTGATGTGGATGTCACCGTGGTCGAGAAAAAATCCCGCGAGCTGATGCTGGGCGTTGGTTTTTCACAGGACAGCGGTGTCTCGTTCCAGGCCAGGCTGAGTGATGACAACTTCTTTGGTTCCGGCAAGAACGTGACACTTGGTTTTAACACCAGTGATGTCAATACCTACGTGGAACTCGCATACCGCAATCCCTATTTTACCATTGACGGCATCAGCCAGGGATTCCGCATCATGTACCGGCAGACCGACTTTTCCGAACTGAATTCGGATGTCGCCAGGTATGCGACAGACACAGGAATCCTGGGACTCAATTTTGGCTTTCCTATCTCTGAATGGGACAGGATCGGGCTCTATCTGAACCTCGAGTATTTGAAGCTCCACTTTGATGAAGGTTTGGCGCCAAACTATATCAAAGATTTCTATGAGGATGGCCAGCAGATCAACACCTACAAGCTTGGCGCCACCTGGTCGCGTGACACCAGGGACACGGCGATGTTTACCTCTGACGGCGCCCTCATCAGCGCCGGGGTAATGCTTGCACTGCCCGGTAGTGATTTTGAATTCTGGACGCTGAAATACAAGCATAAACAGTATTTCGGCATCACCGATCATCTCTCTCTGGCCTTGAAAGGTGAAGTTTCCTGGGGTGACACTTATTCCGGTACTGATCTTTTCCCTTTTTATGAGGGTTTCTATGCCGGCGGACCCGGTTCGGTGCGTGGTTATAAATCCTACTCGATCGGCGGAGGAACAGACCTCGACGGCAATACCATCGCCGGTACTTTCAAGGTCATTGGCGGTGGCGAGTTGTGGTTTCCACCTCCCTTCATGGATCTGAGTGAGAGCGTTCGCCTGATCGCCTTTGCCGATTTTGGCAACGTCTCCTTCGATGTCGATGATTTTGACTCGGACAGGTTTCGTTACTCTGCAGGTCTTGCAGTGAGCTGGCTTTCACCATTCGGGCTGCTGAATGTCAGTTATGCAGCGCCCTTTAATGAACAACCCTTCGATGAGACCGAAGAGTTTCAGTTCACCTTTGGTTCGAATTTCTAGGCCGCATGAGAGATCTTTATCTGCCGGCGTTGCTGGCTGCAGCACTGCTCTTCTCTACGATTCCCTGCGCGGCTGCTGAACCCGGCAATGCTCCCCATAAGCTGGCCTTTGTCAATGTCAGCAGGATCCTGAAATTCACGCCCCAGGTCAAGGCGATTGAAGCAGTCCTGAAGGCGGGATATGAAAAGCGTGAAGCTGAACTCAATCTGCGCGAAGAGAGTCTGAATCAGTTAAAAAAAGGGCTGACAAGCCAGCGTGATACGCTGGATATCAACAAGCGTACGGAGTTGGAGCGGGATATCCTGGTCAAGGCGCGGCGTCTCAAAACAGCCCGCATCGAGATGGAAGAGGACATCGCGCTGCAGAAGAATGAAGAGATGAACAGGCTGCGTCTGCTGATAGCAGAGGTGATTGAATCTATTGCCAAAGAGCAGGATATCGACATGGTTTTCGAGGCGGGCGTCGTCTATGTCAGTGACCGCGTTGATATCTCTGACCAGATTCTGCAGCGCCTGAAGGAGCGCCACGCAGAAGAAGAGCCGGATACGGCTTCCAAAAATAAAAAGTAACCACGGAACACACGGACTACACGGAATTATTTCCTCCATTTTCCGCGTATTCTGTGTGTTCCGTGGTGAAAAATGATAAATGGCAGTGCCTCGAAAAGGCATATATTGTTGAGAGCTTTCAGTAGGATTTGGACATGAGTGAAACAGTAATGGATGTCCGGCAGATCATGGAATTTCTGCCGCATCGCTACCCCTTTTTGCTGGTTGACAGGGTCATTGAGATTGACGAGGCGCAGCGGCTGGTCGGCATCAAAAACGTCAGCATTAACGAGCATTTTTTTGCAGGGCACTTTCCGGTCAAGCCGGTGATGCCAGGAGTGCTGATCGTCGAAGCGCTGGCGCAATGCACAGGCCTGTTGGCGATGAAGGCGCAGCCTGAAGAGCTCAGGAAGAGCCTGATCTACTATTTGGTCGGTATCGACAGGGTGCGCTTCAAGCGTGTTGTCGAGCCTGGCGACCAGTTGAGGCTGGAAGTCGAGTTTGTCAAACAAAAGCGCTCGATCTGGGTATTCGACACCAGGGCAAGTGTTGATGGGCAGCTGGCGGCCTCGGCGCAAATCATGTGTACACCGCGGGAGATCTGATGATCCATCCCTCTGCCGTTATTGATGCCGATTGTGAAATCGCAGAGGGGGTCAGCATTGGCCCTTTCAGCGTCATTGGCGCAGGTGTAAAAATCGGCATGGGGACAAGCATCGCTTCACATGTCGTCATTCAGGGGAAGACAACCATCGGTGAAGAGAACAGAATTTTCCAGTTCTCCTCAATTGGAGAAATACCTCAGGACAAGAAATATTCCGGAGAGGAGACGCTCCTGACAATCGGTGATCGCAATATCATCCGGGAATATGCCACCATCCATCGCGGCACTGTGCAGGACCAGGGGCTAACCAGTATCGGCAATGACAACCTGCTGATGGCCTATACCCATGTGGCGCACGACTGCATGCTCGAGGATCATATCGTCATGTCAAACGGCTCCTCTCTTGCCGGGCACGTCGATATCGGCGATTACGCCATCCTCAGCGGCTTTACGCTGGTGCATCAGTTTTGTTCCATCGGCGCTCACAGCTTTAGCGCCATGGGAACGGCGATTAACCGTGATGTGCCGCCCTATCTGCTGGTTTCCGGGGCACCTGCCGTCCCCAGGGGGGTCAACAGCGAAGGATTGAAGCGTAGTGGCTTTGATGCTGAAACTGTGCGACTCATCAAGGATGCCTATAAATTGCTCTACCACAGCGGTCTCAAGCTCGGCGAAGCCGCCGAACAGATCGCCGAGCTTGCCGGAGATTTCCCGCAACTTGCTGTGATGGTCGACTTTCTGGAAAACAGCCGCCGCAGTATTGTGCGTTGAGGAACTCCTGAACGAATCGATTCATTCACAGGCTCCAGACATGTCCGGGTTACGCATTGCGCTCGTCGCTGCCGAACCTTCCGGGGACCATCTTGGCGCCGCCATGATGGCGGCGATCAATGCGCAGGTTTCCAATGTCTCCTACACTGGAATTGGCGGCCCGGAGATGATAGCCGCCGGGATGCGGAGCCTCTATTCGATGGAGAAGCTGTCTGTCATGGGCCTGGTTGAAGTATTGCCGCACCTGCCTGAGTTGCTGCGCATCCGCCGTCAGCTTGCACAGCATTTGATCGACAATCCTCCCGATCTCTTTATTGGTGTCGATGCCCCGGATTTTAATCTGGGACTGGCAAAAAAGATGAAGTCGGCAGGAATTCGTACTGTTCAGTACGTTGCGCCGACTGTATGGGCGTGGAAGCAGGGGAGGGTCAGGATTCTGCGCGAGGCGCTGGATCTGGTGCTCAGCATCTTTCCCTTTGAGCAGGAGTTTCTACTCAGCAAACATGTGCCAAGCATCTATGTGGGTCATCCCCTGGCTGACCAGGTTCCGCTGAATCCCGATCCTGCCGGGGCAAGAGCTGCGCTGGGGCTTCCCCGGGATGTTCCGCTGCTGGCGCTGCTTCCCGGCAGCCGTGTCGGTGAAATCAAACGCCTCTCAAAGCCGTTCCTTGAAGCAGCAGCCGCGCTTGCGCAGCAGGTTCCGCATCTAATGGTTGTCGCGCCGATGGTGAACAGGCGTATTCACGAGTTGTTTGAGCAGCAGCGTCAGCTGGCAGCACCGGATCTTGACTGTATCCTGATTGATAAACAGGCGGACCTGGTTCTCGAAGCGGCAGATGTCGTGCTTACGGCATCAGGCACAGCAACTCTGCAGACACTGCTGTATAAGAAGCCGATGGTGGTGGGTTATCGTGTCAATGCGATCACCTATCGCCTGTTGACGCTGTTCCGGCGCATCAAGGTGGATTACATCGCCATGGCGAATCTGCTCGCCGGAGAAGCACTGGCTCCCGAATTTATCCAGCATCAGTGTACGGCTGAGATGATCGCCCCGGCACTGCTGCGCCTCATGACCGACAGGCAGCAGATTGAAGTGATTCAGCAGAGATACAGGGAGATACACAGGCAGCTGCAGCAGGATGCCGCAGCAAAAGCCGCTGATGCCGTGTTGAATCTGATTGAAGCGGGTTAGTGATATTTCCGCATCTGTCCAATGAGCACTCCCTGAATCTGCACCTGCTCGTGAGAGTAGTGCTGTGCTTCCAAAGCTGCATTTGCAGGGTGCAGTATGACCTCCTGCGGTGTTTGCTGCAGCCGCTTCAAGGTCGCTTCAAAGCCATCGATCAGCGCTACGACAATGTCGCCGTTATGCGCATGATCGCGCTGCTCGATAATCACCCGATCGCCATCGAAAATACCGGCTTCAATCATGGAGTCTCCCTTGATTCCAAGGACGTAGCAGGGCTTTGAACTGTGCAGCCAGGAGGGAATGCCGATGGAATCAGGCGTGTTGATGGCTTCAATCGGCTGGCCGGCGGCAATGTAACCGAGCATCGGCAGCTGATCGAGGTTTTCAGCAGGGGAGGGAGTCTCACGACGGCGCAGTCGAATGCCTCTTTTTTTCTGATGCATCGGCTCCACTAATCCGGCATCGATCAATGCACTGACCTGTTTATGCATGGAGCCCCGTGAACTGAGTTTCATTGCGCTGCAGAGTTCTGCAAGCGTGGGTGGATGCTTGAAGCTATATTCGTTGTTCAGCAGGAATTCATAGATCTCCTGCTGGCGGCGTGTAAGATTGGCTGGCACTGACATTCTCTATTTGTTCTCTTGCCAGCAAGTATGGAACAAAGCAAGAACAAAATCAATCAGTCATTCTGTAAGACGCTATTATCAGTGAATTGTCCTCGATGCTGGTGCAATGCGTAAAGCTTATTGCATCCGTGTTTATCTGTGGTTCATGACTCCTTTGATGGCGTCTATATCCCATTGACGTATGGCCCGGGGCCAGAACTCTTCGACACTGTCAGCCCGGACCTGTTGTTGACCAAGGAATCTCAGTGCGTGATTGAGTGTTGTAACCGGCTCTTTGGTGTCAACTGGCCAGGCATCACTGCTTTTGCTAAGTTTACTGCCGTCTGCGTTTGTCACCAGCGGAAGATGCGCATAGGCGGGTCGAGGCATCTTCAACAGTTGCTGAAGATAAATCTGACGGGGCGTCGAGAGCAGCAGATCTTCCCCGCGCACAATATCAGTTACCCCCTGCTCATGGTCATCGACGGCAACAGCAAGCTGATAGGCAAAGATACCATCGCCGCGACGGATAAGAAAGTCGCCGATATTGGATTCGATCCGTTGTGTGATGGCACCGTGGATACGATCATCAAAACGCGTATCAAGATTGTTCGTGCGCAGTCGTAAAGAGTGTGACTCTGCCTGACTGATGTTGCGGTCGCGGCAGCTGCCCGGGTAGATGAATCCCTCGATGCCGGCTGTGGCAATTTTAGCAATCTGCTTGCGGCTGCAGTTGCAGCCATAGATGAGTCCGGTATTCCGCAGCTCTTCGAGCGCCTGCTGATAGAGATGCAGACGTTGTGACTGGTAGACGACATCTTGATCCCAGTGCATTCCGAAGTGCTCAAGGGTCGTGAGTATCTGAGCTGCACATCCCGGGCGCTCTCTGAGTGTGTCGAGATCATCGATGCGCACCAGCCATTCCCCCTGATGATGCCGGGCGTCCAGATAACTGGCGAGCGCAGCAACGACTGAGCCGAAATGGAGAGGGCCGGTGGGAGAGGGTGCGAAGCGGCCGCGATAGTGCATCGGGAGATTGCGCCGGGAAAAGTAACTTCCCGGCAGCGGTGAGGATTATGCCATCTGCTTCTCTTTTTGCTCCTGAATCGTCTTGCAGTCAATGCAGAGTGTCGCAGTTGGACGCGCCTCGAGGCGGCGAATACCAACCTCTACACCGCAAGAGTCGCACCATCCATAGTCATGATCATCAAGGCGATCAATTGTCTGGCTGATTTTTTTGATCAGCTTACGTTCGCGGTCACGGGTGCGCAGCTCGAGGCTGAATTCAGACTCCTGGGTCGCCCGGTCATTGGGGTCAGGGAAGTTGGAAGCATCGTCGCGCATATGGTGCATTGTACGATCAACCTCTTCCATCAAATCCTGTTTCCATGCAGACAATATGGAGCGAAAATGGGCTTCCTGCCTATCATTCATATACTCTTCACCACGCTTCTCCTTGTATGGCACGATTTCAGGCGTACCGTTTGCGCCTGTACGCAGAGGTGTTTTTGGGGCAGCGCGCTTTTTCGTAGCTGATTTTTTTGCAACAACCTTCTTTTTGGCGGTTGTCTTCTTTTTTACTGCAACCTTTTTCTTTGCTGTTGCTTTGCTAACCTTCTTTTTTGCAACAGCTTTTTTCTTTGCGGACATCGAAGTCCTCCCGATATGTAATGAGTTCGTAATCAAGCGCGCTAGGTATATCAGAAACATCTTCATTCGACAAGGAATGAATGGTTTTTTCTTGTCTTCACGACTCGCCGGATGGTATGCATTTTGTCAGAAACCCATGAAAAATCAGTCTACTATTAAACAAGATGGTAACTTCACAATAATCCCATGTATTGTTTGAGTCTGTGCAAACTTAAAAAATGCATGGGATTATTGAGAAGTTGCCCTGCACGAGGTTAACCTGAGCCCGCAATGCTGCAAGACACGATTCTGTTCACTTTTTTTATGATTTTCACCGGCGCCGCTGTGATTGCGGCAGTTGCGCTGTTCGCGCGTCAGTCGCTGCTCGTTGCCTATGTGCTGCTCGGGATTTTGCTTGGACCGTCAGTGTTCGGAGTAGTAAGCAACCCCGAGGTCATCAAGCAGACTGCCCATATTGGCATTATCTTCCTGCTGTTCCTGCTGGGTCTCAATTTGAATCCAGTCGAACTGCTGCAGATGGTGAGAAAGACAACCCTGGTGACTATCTCGAGTTCACTGATCTTTGCGCTGGCCGGGTTCGCGGTTTCGCTGTTATTTGGCATTCCCGTCATCGAAGCGATTCTGGTGGGAGTTGTGATGAGTTTTTCCAGCACCATTATTGGACTAAAACTGCTGCCGACATCAATTCTGCACCATCAGCGAACCGGCGAGGTTGTGATCTCGATTTTGCTGTTGCAGGATTTGCTGGCGATGGTGCTGCTGGTGCTGGTGAAAGGGGCTGGTGAGAACTCGGGCGCTGATATGGAGTGGTTGGAGCCACTGTTGCTGTTATTGAAGCTGCCGCTGCTGGTGCTGTTTACGTCGATCATGACAAAATATCTGCTGATACCCCTGATGCGTCGTTTCGACAAAATCCGGGAATTTATTTTTCTTGTCGCAATTGGCTGGTGCCTTGGTGTGGCGCAATTAGCGAGCTGGCTGGGGCTCTCTGCAGAAATTGGCGCCTTTATTGGAGGTGTATCCCTGGCGTCTGCTCCCGTGGCGCTGTTTGTTTCCGAAAGTCTGAAACCATTAAGGGATTTCTTTCTGATACTGTTTTTTTTCTCGCTTGGCGCCCGCATGGATCTGGGAACATCGGCCCCGGTGATTTTGCCTGCACTGGTGTTGTGCGCCGTTACCCTGTTGCTCAAACCACCGGTATTTCGCTGGCTGCTGCTGCGCATTGGTGAATCTGAAGAACGTTCGGCATCGATTGGAATCCGTCTCGGACAGATGAGCGAGTTTTCACTGTTGATTTCAGTTGTGGCCATGGATTCCGGTAGTATCAGCCATGAGACCGGATATCTGATACAGTTTGCGACCCTGTTTACATTTATCGCCTCATCATGGTGGGTGGTGCAGCGGCTGCCGACGCCAATTGCAACCCGGGATGAGTTAAGGCTCGATTGATGCCGCCTGCGGTGGAAAACCTTTTTTAATGGAACCACAGATGAACACAGATAAACACAGATTAAGAATTGCAATAGTATCTATGTGCATCTGTGTTCATCTGTGGTTCAAATCTTCTAGCATTCATCATTTCACAAGAGACTTGTACCCTGGTGAGAAATTATCGGGACCTTATGGGATGCTCTTGCTTCATGCCTGACTATGATGCAATTATCTCGACACCTGTTGGTCTCGTCGGTGTCTGCACCGGGGGCGATGCGGTTACGCAGATCGATCTCAATCTAACAGCAACTGCAGAATGGAGAGCGGCAAGTCGGGTAGGCGCCGAGACGGTTGATTTCCTGCAGCGCTATTTTGAACAGGGGCAGTGGTCTGCTGATACGCCTCTGCAGCTGTCAGGGACGGTATTTCAGCAGCGTGTGTGGCGCAGCCTGTTGGCAATACCCGTCGGTGATGTTGTGACCTATGGTGAATTAGCGGCTCAGTTGAAGAGTTCCGCGCGCGCCGTTGGCCAGGCTTGCCGCCGCAATCCCTCTCCCATTGTCGTTCCCTGTCATCGTGTCGTTGCCGCCTCGGGGCTGGGTGGATTCGCCGGCGCCACGGCGGGTGCCATGAGCGATATTAAACGCTGGCTGCTGCATCATGAGGGAGTCGAGCTTTGAAAGAGGATGTTGCTGTCATCGAGCGGTTTGCTGATGTTTTGTGGATGGAACGGGGATTGAGCCAAAATACGCTTGACGCCTACCAGAGTGATCTGCGGAAATTGTCGAAGTGGACGCATTCAAGTTGCAGTACTTCACTGCTGCATACAAGCCGCGCCGACCTGCTGGGTTTTCTTGCAATGCTTTCCGAGGCGGGCAACAGCAGCCGTTCATCTGCAAGACTGCTCTCATCGGCGCGCCAGTTCTATCAATGGGCAACCAGGGAGGGATTGGTTCAGACTGATCCTACCCTGCAGATCGAGATGCCCAGGCAGGGACGTCCTCTTCCCAAATCGCTGACAGAGCAGCAGGTCGAGGAGTTGCTGGCTGCTCCCGATTTGTCGACAGCTGAAGGCTTTCGCGACCGCACCATGTTCGAGGTGCTGTATGCCACCGGCTTGAGGGTCTCGGAGCTGATCAGCTTGCGTCCTGAACAGGTGAGCCTCAACCAGGGCGTCGTCAGGGTGACAGGCAAAGGCAATAAGGAGCGCCTGGTTCCGCTGGGTGAAGAGTCGCTGGATTGGTTGCAGCGATTCATATCAGGTCCCCGCCTGGATCTGCTTAGGGGAAAGGTCTGTGACGATCTTTTCCCAACACGTCGCGGCAGCGGCATGACCCGGCAGGCATTCTGGTATCGCATCAAGGCGCATGCGCTGCGGGCGGGCATCCATACGCATATCTCGCCGCATACCCTGCGCCATGCCTTTGCCACCCACCTGGTGAATCATGGCGCTGATCTGCGGGTGGTACAGATGCTGCTGGGACACAGCGATCTTTCAACCACGCAGATTTATACCCATGTGGCGAAGGAGCGCCTGGAGTCTCTCTATCAGAAACACCACCCGAGAGCGTAGAAAATAAATGAACCACAGATGCACGCAGATAAACACAGACGCGAATAAAGCACAGACTTTTGAGGAATTACGGGGCTTATTCCCATGCAACTGATTGTTTGAGAAAATGCCAGGTTGTGACATAATCTGCTGAAAGAAAACCCCGCTATGGGGGTCTCTATGTTCTACTTCCCTAAACTACCAATTGGAAAACTCACTATGAAACGATTTTCAGTCGTGGTGTGCGCCGCTGTGATGGCTGCATCATCAGGAACTCTATTTGCAGCAGATGCACTGAACAATGATCAGCTTAAAGCAAAGCTGGCAAAAATGCTTCCCCAGGCTAATATCACTGCTGTGAATGATATTGGTGTTTCTGGTATCAGGGAAGTCGATGTTAGTGATGAAATTCTCTATATCTCCGAGGATGGCACGCATCTTTTTCAGGGCGATATCTACAATATAGAAAAGGGGATGGTCAATCTTACCGAGAAACGCCGTAACGCCACCCGCAAGAAGTTGATGGATGCTGTGGATGAAAAGGAGTTGATTTCGTTTGGAGATAAAGACGCCAAGCACACGGTAACTGTCTTTACCGATATCGATTGTCCCTACTGCGCAAAGCTGCACAATGAGATGGATCAGTACAACGCCGAAGGGATTCGCGTCCAATATCTGTTCTTTCCCCGCGCCGGCGTGAAGAGCCCCTCGGGTGACAAGGCTGTTGCCGTATGGTGTGCCGATGATCAGCAGAAGGCGATGACGACTGCAAAATCCGGTGGTGATGTGGGCAAGAAAACCTGCGACAACCCGGTGCAGGCGCACTTTGAACTGGGTCAGCAGGTGGGTGTGACCGGAACTCCGGCAATCATCTCTGAAGATGGCCAACTGCTTCCCGGCTATATTCCGGCCAAACGCCTGTCCAAGTACCTGGAGCAGTAATCCCGCAATTTTTCGCTTTGTGTAACCCCGGTCACAGAAACAGCCTCATTTTTCAATTAGCATCTCCTCTGTACTCAACAGGAGATAGAAAATGAAAAATGTAGGTTCGATTGACCGTGTAATCCGTATCGTTGCCGGGGTCGCCATCATTGGCGCCGGTGTCTATTATCAAAGCTGGTGGGGCGCGATTGGCGCAGTGCCTTTGCTGACAGGGCTGATGGGCTGGTGTCCTCCCTATGCGATTTTTGGCTGGAACACCTGCTCTATCAAAAAGTGATAGGGATGCTCTGATCAAGTCGCTCCGCTCCTTGGTCAGAGCATTCCTACAAGTATTTCTACGGGGGAAGGGCTGTTTATCAATGGCTTACAATGGGCATCTGAATCACCCTTCCCCCGAACCCCCATCCCATGGACTTATTCAGAGATTCCATAGTTATCGGCTAGAGCAATCAAAAATTTTCACCACAGATGCACACAGATAAACACGGATTAAAAGATGTAAACATAATCTGTGTGCATCCGTGTTTATCTGTGGTTTATCTTTTTACAAAGTCTCTATCAGGGATGCCACTCCCCGCTGGTCTGTGATTGTTATCCTGCCGCGTGACAAGCTTACCAATCCGCTGTTTTCCAGATCTTTCAATAGCCGGCTGATTACCTCGCGGCTGCTCCCCAGCTCTTCCGCCACCTGTTGATGTGTGGCGCTTATATCACCATCACTCTGCTGTTGCAGCAGCCAGGTTGCCAGACGTGCATCGAGTCGCTGGAATGCAACAGCGTTGACCAGTTCAATCACATGCTCAAGGCGTCCCGCCAGCAGTGAAAAAAGGTATTCACGCCACTGCTGACTCTCATTGAGCCAGCGGATGACATCGGTGGCGGCGACAGCGATGCCGCTGACATCGGTTTCCGCTTCGGCGATAGCGGGAAAGGGAGTTGAATTGAGAATACAGCCGGCCGTCAGAATGCAGCTCTGCGTTTCCCTAATCTGATACAAGGTGATGCGTCTGCCGTCAGCAGCAGGCTTGAAGACACGCACCACGCCCTGTGTGAGAATAATCAGGCTGCTGCATTGGTCACCCTGTACGCAAATCCGTGCTCCGGCGGGAGCAGAGATATTTTGCGTCCGGGAGGAGTGCTGTTGCAGAAAGTCGAAAATGGATCGATCTGTTTGCGTGGTCATAAATCAGGCGCCTTGAGTGACTAATATCTTTACATATGAGTCAAATTTCAATAATGACTCTCGCCAAGACGCAAAGCTCACCAAGAAAAACCTTTGCGGTCTTAGCGTCTTGGCGAGAGAAAATGTTTTTTTCATGCTTCGTCAGTCTGAGCCTGGTCTCGTCAGAGCTTCTCAGCCGTCTCCTTGAGCTTGTAGAGCATCTCCAGCGCTGTACGTGGAGTCAACTCATCCGGATCGATGGTATCCATCATGTTGTGGAGCGGATCATCCGCATGCGGCATGTCGGCAAACAGTGACAGTTGATTTGTCGGCGCCTGCTCGCTGGCTTGCTGCTCCAACTCCTGAAGCCGCTGGCGTGCGCGCTTGATGACGGACCTGGGCACACCGGCAAGCTGCGCCACCTGCAGACCGTAACTCTGGTTGGCCGGGCCATCCTTGACGCTGTGCAGGAAAACGATGGAATCGCCATGCTCGATGGCGTCGAGGTGCACATTGGCGATGCCTGCGTATTCATCCGGCAGCGTGGTGAGCTCAAAATAGTGGGTGGCGAACAGCGTATAGGCCTTGATGGTTGTCGCCAGTTCGATCGCGCTCGCCCATGCCAGTGACAAACCGTCGAAAGTGCTGGTGCCGCGGCCTATCTCATCCATCAGCACCAGTGACCTGGAGGTGGCGTTGTGCAGGATATTGGCAGTCTCCTCCATCTCCACCATAAAAGTCGAGCGGCCGCCGGCGAGATCATCCGAGGCGCCGATGCGTGAAAAAATACGATCGATGGGTCCAATTGTTGCAGCCGCCGCCGGCACGAAACTCCCCGTATACGCCAGCAGTACGATCAGAGCCGTCTGACGCATGGATGTCGATTTACCGCCCATATTGGGACCGGTGATCATCAGGATGCGGCGCTGCTGGTTCAAAATGGCATCGTTGGCAACGAAGGGGGCGTCTGAAACCTGTTCAACCACCGGATGGCGCCCGCCTTCGATATGGATGCCGGCGGAATCTGTCAGCTGCGGCCGCTCCAGATTGAGTGACTGCGCCCGTTCTGCAAGATTGGATAACACATCGAATGTGGCGATGGCCGCTGCAGATTGCTGCAGTGGCGCGATATGCTTGCCTAGTTGCTCCAGCAGTTCCTCGTAGAGCATCTTCTCACGCGCCAGCGATCGTTCGCGGGCGCTCAGCACCTGGTTTTCAAATTTCTTCAGTTCCGGGGTGATATAGCGCTCTGCATTTTTCAGCGTCTGGCGGCGAACATAACTTTCCGGCACCTTTTCAGCATGGAGTTTGCTTACTTCGATGTAAAAGCCATGCACTCTGTTGTAACTCACCTTCAGCGAGTGGATGCCGCTACTTTCGCGTTCGCGCTGCTCAAGATCAAGCAGGAACTGATCAGCATTCTGTGACAGGCTGCGCAGTTCATCCAGCTCTTCATCATAATCTTCCGCGATAACTCCGCCGTCACGGATCAGCACCGGTGGATTCTCGATAATTGCCTGTTGCAGCAGTGTCAGCAGTTGTGGGTGGGTATCGAGTTGTTGTGTCAACTCCGTCAACAGCTTCCCCGAACAGGTTTCCACTGTGCTGTGGAGTCGAGGTATGACCATCAGTGAGTCACGCAGTACAGCCAGATCCCGTGGGCGCGCACTCTTCAGGGAGATGCGTGCGACAATGCGTTCGATATCGCCAATGCCGTGCAGCAGATCCGCGAGAGCATCAAAGCAGCCGCTCTGCAGCAACTCTTCAACGGCATCGTGACGCGCTCCGATAGCAATCCGGTCCCGCAACGGCCGGCTGATCCAGCGGCGCAACAGGCGGCTGCCCATGGAGGTTGCAGTGCGGTCAAGGATCGCTGCGAGGGTATTGCTGTTGTCTCCGGTAACGGAGTGCTCCAGTTCCAGATTGCGCCGCGTGGCTGCATCGATGATGATGGCTTCATCATGGCTCTCTACGGTGAGCGCCGTGATATGCGGCAGGGCGGCCTGCTGGGTCTCCTCCACATACTGCAGCAGCGCGCCGGCGGCGCAAATTGCCACAGGCAGGTGGCTGCAGCCAAAGCCGCCCAGATCCCTGGTGCCGAAGTGGCGGGTGAGCAGCAGAGTGGCTGAGTCGAGGTCAAAGTGCCATTGCGCACGATGCGTGGCTCCCTTGAGGTGTGTCAGCAGTTGCGACACCGGCGTCGAGGCTTCATCACTCTCTGCAAGCAGCAGTTCGGCTGGCCGGAGTCGTTCCAGTTCACTGGCAAGCGCTTCGGGAGTATCGACCTGTTGCAGGGTAAAGCGGCCGCTGCCGAGATCGAGTACGGCAAGGCCAAAGCCGTTGTCGTCGTAGACGGCGGCAAGCAGGTTGTCGCGGCGATCATCGAGCAGCGCCTCGTCGGTTACCGTGCCGGGGGTGACAATGCGCATCACCTTGCGCTCGACCGGTCCCTTCGAGGTTGCCGGGTCGCCGATCTGCTCGCAAATGGCGATTGACTCGCCGCGCTTTACAAGACGCGCCAGGTACCCTTCGGCAGCATGATAGGGGATGCCCGCCATGGGGATGGGTTGGCCGTTGCTCTTGCCGCGTTTGGTCAGGGTGATGTCAAGCAACTGCGAGGCGCGTTCGGCATCGCTATAAAAGAGTTCGTAAAAATCCCCCATGCGGTAGAACAGCAGCATCTGCGGGTGTTCGGCCTTGATGCGCAGATACTGCTGCATCATGGGAGTGTGTTTTGTCCCGGAGTGGCTCATCAACCGAAGCGGTAGTATTTTTCGACAGCTTCCAGCACTTTCCAGTGACAGGACATGCCTTGCGGAAAGGTGATGAAATCGCCGCGTTTGAACTCCTGGGGTTCTCCACCGTCCGGGGTGACAACGATGCGTCCCCTGATGATGTAGCAGCTCTCCTGCTCCTTGTAGGTCCAGGGAAATTCCGAAACCTCCTTGCTCCAGACGGGCCAGTCATAGACACCCAGGACTTCAAGTTTGGCAGGGGAGGGGTTGTGTTCGCAGTAGATATCGAATATGTCGCTCATAGTTGAATTGGCAATTGCTGAATAAGGCGCTGATTCTATCTGAAACCATAGGGATTGCGTAGCTTCATCCGACAGATTCACTATGTCGTTGTACAAAAAATAACTATCCCCATCCTGCTTGCCCTGTTGTCCCTCTTCTGCGTTGCAGCAAAAGTTACATAACGCTGCTATGCGCCTCTTGCTGCGCCTTGAATAGGAACAACATTGCTGCGCGATATAGGGAAGTTATTTATGGACAACTCCATGGTGCTATCGCTATATCATTAACCACGAATATTCCTCGAATCTAATATTTATGACATGCGGCATGACTATAAAAAAAACTTTATTGCAATATTGATTAATCTCAATAGAATAACTCTATCTAGCGCCATCATACAATGGCGTCAATTTCCTGGTTATGCATGCATGTGCATTATGCCATATCAATAATTTATTTAAGGAGAGTGGTGGAGAAAATGGTTACTTATGATGATCTCAATTCACAGAATGACAGAATTACAGAGCTGTCCCATGTACTGAACAAATTGCTCTCTGACCAGGGTTTGTGTAATGCAGATGTTACCTGCGATCTATTTTTCCAGTATGTTGAAAATGTTCAGGGTCACCTGGAACTGGAGGATAGGCATATCTACCGTCAAATGCTGACTCACAGGGATCAGAGCGTCAGGAATACTGCGACGAAATTCATGTCCGGCCAGGTGGAAATCAAACGCGTATTCGCATCCTATCTGAGGAAATGGTGCAAAAAGCGCGGGCATGAACTGAAAGTCAATGATTATGAACAGTTTGCGAAAGAGACGGATGAGATGTTTGAACTGGTCCTGGATCGCATCCAGGATGAATCGGAAAACCTGTTTCCACTGCTGCGCCAAATCACCGGCGAGAATCATCTGCTGGTAGCTTGAAAATAAGTTTGCAGTTGGCAGCGAAAGAAAGTCTGCAGTCGTCAGTATGCAGTTTGCAGTAAAAACATGGAACAGAAACTGTCCATTGCAAACTTCGTTTTCGACTGCAATCTTTCTTTTTCTTTTTCTTTTTCTTTTGCTGCCTACGGCATACTGACGACTGCAAACTTTCACTATCCTTGATCACTCCTGAACATCCCCCACACAGGTGTTGCTGAATCTCTGCACGGATTTACTGTGCAAAGATTGCACCTGACTGTACTATGCACTCGTCTCACAAAAATAATCTGAACTAAACAACCGGAGGAATCCAATGATCGACACATCTCTGATGCCTGATGAAAACGGCTATTTTGGCGAATATGGGGGGCAGATAATCCCCCCGGAACTGATACAGGTCATGAATGACATCAATGATGCCTATGATGAAATCCGCCAGACAAGCGCATTTCAGGATGAGTTGGCTGATCTGAATAAGCACTATGTGGGGCGTCCCAGTCCAATCTATTACGCTAAAAAGTTGAGTAAACAGGTTGGCGGCGCGCGCATCTTCTTCAAACGTGAAGATCTCAATCACACCGGTGCGCACAAGATCAATCACTGCCTTGGCGAGGCGCTGTTGGCAAAGCACATGGGGAAAACCAAGGTGCTGGCGGAGACCGGCGCCGGACAGCATGGTGTGGCGCTGGCTACAGCCTGCGCGCTGATGGATATCGAGTGTGAAATTCACATGGGTGAAATCGATATCGACAAGGAGCACCCCAATGTCACCAAGATGAAAATTCTCGGCTGCAAGCTGGTTCCTGTGACGCGCGGTACAAGAACCCTGAAAGATGCTGTTGACAGTGCTTTTGAAGAGTACCTGAAGGATCCTGTCAACTACTTCTATGCGATCGGTTCTGTTGTCGGACCGCACCCTTTTCCCAGGATGGTGCGTGATTTCCAGAGCGTCGTCGGTAAAGAGGCGCGCGCCCAGTTTCTTGAAGAGCAGGGGAAATTGCCGGATGTTCTCATGGCCTGCGTCGGCGGCGGTTCCAATGCGATCGGGCTCTTCACTGAATTTTTGCAGGATGAGTCGGTCGAGATGATTGGTGTAGAGCCAGCCGGCAAAGGTCTGGATACTCCGGATAATGCAGCGACACTGACGCTGGGAAGCAAGGGCGCCCTGCATGGTTTCAAGTGCTACAACCTGCAGGATGATAATGGTGAGCCGCTGCCGGTCTACTCGATTGCGTCCGGTCTCGATTATCCGGGAGTCGGCCCGCAGCACTGTTATCTGAAAGATCTCGGCCGCGTCCGTTATGAATCCGTCGATGACAAAGCCTGTCTCGATGCCTTCATGACCCTGTCACGCACTGAGGGGATTATTCCGGCTCTCGAGAGCGCCCATGCTGTTGCCTATGCAATGGATATCGCGAAGGATATGTCAGCAGATCAAACCATCCTCATCAATCTCTCCGGCCGTGGCGACAAGGATGCGGATTTTGTCGCGGAGCGTCTCTCTTTGTAAAGAAAGTTGGCAGTCTTCAGTAAAAAAAAGTTGGCAGTCTTCAGTTTGCAGTAGGCAGTAGGCAGGAATCAATGGGGTAATCAATGGGGTCAGAGTCGATTGGTAAAGTCGATTGGTAGGATTCCGCTAGTGGGCTGTATTACCAATCGACTCTGACCCCATTGATTTCATTGATTTCCATTGATTTACCATTGATTTAATGACCCGATTAGACTTTTGCCAACTGCGAACTGACGACTGCAAACTTTCTTTCGTTGCCAACTGACGACTGACGACTGCAAACTTCAATCAATGACCTCACGCCTGCTCTCCGCCCTGATCACCCTGTTTGGGGTCGTCACCCTGGTCTTCTTTCTGATTCACCTCATTCCGGGTGACCCGGTTGAATACATCCTGGGTGATTCGGCAAGGCCTGCCGATCGCAATGCACTGCGTCAACAGTTGGGGCTCGATCAGCCGCTGCTGCAGCAATACCGCAGCTACATGGTCAATCTGCTGTCACTGGATCTCGGTAGATCTCTGCACAGCAGTCAATCAGTCACTGCTTTACTGGCGGAGCGTTTCCCTGCAACCCTGGAGCTGGCTCTGGCCGCTTTTCTCATTGCTGTGCTGATTGCGATACCGCTTGGCGTCATGGCGGCCAGGAGACGGGGAACCGCCTGGGACAGCGGCGCCATGACCATGTCGCTGCTGGGCGTATCGATCCCCAACTTCTGGCTCGGACCAATGCTGATCCTGCTGTTTTCACTGTGGCTTGGATGGACACCGGTGAGCGGCCGTGAGCAGCCAGGCTCGTTGATTTTGCCGGCAATTACGCTTGGCGCATCCTTGTCAGCCGTGCTGGCGCGAATGGTGCGCAGTACGCTGCTGGAGGTGCTCAATGAGGATTACATTCGCACCGCCCGCGCAAAAGGCCTAAAAGAGAGCAGCGTCATCTGGAGACATGCATTGATGAATACGATGCTGCCCGTTGTGACCCTGTTGGGGCTGCAATTAGGCGCCTTGCTGGCAGGCGCCGTCATCACCGAGACGGTTTTCTCCTGGCCGGGCATCGGCTCACTGCTGATCGAATCGATTCAGAAACGTGATTACCCGCTGGTGCAGGGGTGTGTGCTGCTTGTTGCAGTGAGTTACCTGTTGATCAATACAACCACGGATCTACTCTATCAATTGCTGGATCCGCGGATCAGAACCCAGTGAAACAGCGGGTTGCTTTTGTCATCCTGCTGCTGTGGATTGCAGCGGCCCTGTTGGAGCCGCTGCTGCCGATCTCTCCAAACGAAATACACCTGCCTGCTATTCTCGCTGCACCCTCGGCTGACTTCTGGCTGGGAAATGATGGCTTGGGACGTTCGGTCGCTGAGCGGCTGATTGCCGGCGCGCGCATCGCTTTTGTAGTGGCTTTTTCGACCGTGTTCATCTCCGCGCTGGCGGGAACGGTAATCGGAGCTGTCAGTGGTTATACCGGCGGTGCTCTCGATCACCTTGTCTCCAGGGTGATCGACATCATGCTGGCGTTCCCGGGGATTCTGCTGGCGATTGCACTGGCTGCAATTCTCGGTCCCGGCATTGAAAATCTCATCATTGCAATATCCAGTGTCGGCTGGGTAGGTTATGCCAGGCTGGCCCGCTCACAGGCGATGAGTCTGCGCACACGTGAACACATCACAGCGGCGGTAGCGCTCGGCAGCGGTCAGGGCAGAATCGTCTTCCGCCACCTGCTGCCATTGATGATGGCACCGCTGCTGGTCGAAGCCAGCTTTGGCCTCGCTGCAGTCATTGTCGCTGAAGCGGGGCTCTCATTTCTCGGCCTCGGAGTGCAGCCGCCGCAGGCATCATGGGGCAGCATGATCCGTGAAGGGGCGGGCTTTCTGCTGGTGGCGCCGCATCTTGCCATTTTTCCCGGCATCGCCATCATGCTGGTGGTGCTCTCTGCAAACCTGCTGGGCGACTGGATGAGGGACAGGTTGGATGTGCGCTAGTATCTCTGATCGAAGTGCTACGCGCTTCGATCAGAGATACTTGCAAGTTTGTCTACGGGGGAAGGGGTAAATCTCAATGAGATATAGTTGACTTTCAGTCTGCCCTTCCCCCGAACCCCCCATCCCATCGGTTCATTCAGCTTCCTTAAGGGAGGTCAGCGTCAAACTCCGTTTCTGACCCTGCTACATTTCATCAGGAAATACTCGCATCAAACTCCATCTGCTGGTAACCTCACAAACAATTGGTTATTTCAGCGAGGAGCTACATCATGGGGCATAAAAAGAATAAAAATGCGAAAAGCAGAGAGGTTGAGAATTATGAAGAGAGTGAGAGGAAGAAGGCTAAGAAAATTTCGACGGCTGCCTATGAAAAGGAGCTGTTTCGACTCCAGGTAGAGCTGGTCAAGCTGCAGGAGTGGGTCAAGCACAAGGGCCTCAAGGTCGTTGTTGTTTTCGAGGGGCGTGATGCCGCCGGCAAGGGTGGCGTGATCAAACGTATCGCACAGTATCTCAATCCTCGCATTTGCAGAATTGCCGCGCTGCCGGCCCCCACCGAGAGAGAGACCACGCAGTGGTATTTCCAGCGCTATTCGCCGCATCTCCCCTCTGCCGGTGAGATCGTACTGTTCGATCGCAGCTGGTACAACCGCGCCGGCGTCGAACGTGTCATGGGATTTTGCACCGAGGAGGAGTATCGTGAATTTCTGCGCTCCTGCCCTGAATTTGAACGCATGCTGGTGCGCTCCGGTATTATTCTGATCAAGTACTGGTTTTCGGTCTCTGACGAGGAGCAGGAGAAGCGTTTTCAGAGCCGCCTCAGCGAACCCCTGAAGCGCTGGAAACTCAGCCCGATGGATCTGGAGTCACGCTCACGCTGGCTCGAATACTCCAAGGCCAAGGATCAGATGTTCGCACATACGGATATCAAGCAGGCGCCCTGGTACGTAGTCAACTCCGATATCAAGAAGCATGCGCGCCTCAATTGTATTCATCATCTGCTGAGTCAGATTCCCTATGAAGATCTGACGCCCGAGCCGATCAAGCTGCCGGAAAGAAAAGAGGGCATCGGCTATGTCCGCCCGCCGATGTCGGACCAGACCTTTGTTCCTGAAATCTATCCCTGATTCAAAACCGTAGGGTGCAATAAGCGACAGCGCATTGCACCCTATGCTTCTCGCAATGCCAAATGACTTAAAACTTAAAACTTTTCCTAACCTCCCCACCGCTTGAAGCGTTTTTTGCAGTAAGCCAGCAGTTCAGCGTAGTTTCTGAAATAGAGTTGGAAGTGTTTGTGGGCTGGTTCGTCGAATTCGCACCACTCATTCTCGTAGTCACGACAAATCTGCGGGCGGCTTGCGTAGATCCCGCAGCCGCCGTCGGCCTGCAGATGTTCGCAGCGGCCGTGAAACATCAGATACCAGCCGCTCTCATCCTTGTAGGCTTCTACTCCCTGGTGGGAAACCTGCCACAGCAGATGTTCGAAATCCACCTTGCTGCGCGGCGTTCCAAGCGCCTCTGTCATGTAGTTGCAACATACAGATTGTGTGCAGCGACTGCATTTGTTCTCTTGCATATTAGGAATCATATTCCTAATAAGATCATGTCTCAGACTGACTGACTATAAAAGAGATTTTTTTCTCTCGCAAAGCTTCCGCGTCCTGCTCACGCCCCTCACCTACGATCCCTGTAGGCGAAGACGCCAAGACCGCAAAGGTTTTTCTTGGCGAGCTTTGCGCCTTTGCGAGAGTCATTATTGAGATTTGGTTCACTTGTACTGAAGTTTGTTGTTCCAGGATTACTAACGATGGCGGCCGCCGCGATTCTGCCCGCGATTACCACCGCCTCTGCGTGAGTTGCTTCTTCCGCGCTGCTGCCTGTTGGCAGGGCGTGGTCGCCTGGGCTGACGCTTGCGGCTTTTGGGATCAATATCGGCAATCAGCGATGCGTCCGGCATCTCCAGAGGAATGCGACTCTTGATGTAGGATTCGATGTCAGGAAGTGACATGGCGTGGGTTTCGCACACCAGGCTGATGGCGTCTCCGCTTGAACCGGCGCGTGCTGTGCGTCCGATGCGATGCACATAATCCTCACCGTCCTGTGGCAAATCATAGTTGATGACATGGGTAACGTCCGGAATATGCAGGCCGCGTGCAGCGACATCCGTGGCTACCAGAATCTTTAATTCGCCATGTTGAAATTTCTCCAGCAGCGCAATACGTTTACGCTGTGGCACGTCACCGGAGAGGATGGCGCAGGAGAAGCCATTGCCCTCGAGAAATCCCCATACCTCGTCTGCAGTACGTTTGGTGTTGACGAAAATGATGGTGCGTGAAGGTTCGTGATGCTGCATCAAGCCGATCAGCAGGGCGATCTTCTCATCATTGGAGATCATGTAGCCGCGTTGGGTGACATTCTCCCCAGTGACCGTCTCCGTTTCGATCTTGATCACCTGCGGGTCATTCATGTGCTCGTAGGCAAGCTCGGAGACGCGAAAGCTGAGAGTTGCGGAGAACAGCATGCCGAGACGTTTTTCCGGCGGCGGCATGTGCCGCAGCAGATAGCGGATATCCGTGATAAAACCCAGGTCGAACATGCGATCGGCTTCGTCGATGATCACCACCTGGAGTGCGCGCAGGTTGTAGATATGCTGTTTGAAATAGTCGATCAGGCGGCCCGGAGTGCCGACCAGGATGTCGACATCTTTGAGTGAATCACGCTGCTGCTCGTAACCCGAGCCACCGTAGACCACGCGCATCTTGTGACCGCAGTGCTTGCCCAGTTGCTCCGCATCCTTGTGGATCTGGATGGCAAGCTCGCGGGTCGGCGCCACGATGAAAGCGCGCGGTTGATTGGGCTTGCGATCAGGGGGGGCAGGGTGGTCGTGCAAAAACTGCAGTGTTGCAACCATGAAGGCAGCTGTCTTGCCCGTGCCGGTCTGCGCCTGTCCTGCAACATCCCGACCCTTCATGGCAATTGGAATGCTCTGTTGCTGGATGGGGGTGCAATGCGTAAAACCGGCTTCGTCCAGTCCCTGCTGAATGCTCGCATCGAGGTTGAAGCTGGCAAATGTCGTATCTGTTAAGTGTTTATCGCTCATGGCGACGTAGCATACCGCAAAGGCGTGATTTTTGCTGGTGGTATTTGGACAGCTCCTTAGCTATCGAGACGCTTGACCTCGAGCTCTCCCAGCAACCGGTCGACCTCGTCACGGCTGCAGAGTCCTGTCCCGGCGTGGGTGGTTGTCGCTGTTCCACAGGCGACGCCAAGTTTCAATGCGGCGGCGCTGTCTCCCCCTGATGCATAGGTGGCCACCAGTCCCGCGAGCAGGGCATCGCCAGAGCCAACTGTAGAGCGAATATGAGTCTTGGGCGGTGTGCAGACATAAGTGTATTTTGAATCCAGCAGCAGGGCGCCATACTCTCCAAAGGTGACGCAGACATGATTCAGCTCATGATCCTGCTGGAACTGACGGGTGATGGCGACGACCTCATCAAGTTTGCGCAGTTTCTTGCGCGTATACATCTCAAGCGCATATTGATTCACTCTGAGCAAAAATGGTTTTGAATCAAGGGATTTTTCCAGCAGGGAGCCATATGCATCGACCACGGCCTTGCCTCCCTGCGCCCTGATTTTTTTGGCCAGGCGTCCGTAGGTGTCATCAGGAACGCCGGGGGGGACAGAGCCGCTCATGATGCCGAAGCCACTGTTGCAGGCTTTCATGAATAACTCCTCTATCTCCTGTAGTACCGATTCAGGAACATCCGGTCCGCTGCCATCGACTTCACACTGCCCCTGGGGACTGCGTTGCATGATTATCGTGTTGATGCGGGACTCTCCATCGACACTGAGATAGTGGAGGTCATGGAGTTCATACTCCAGCAGCTGCAGCACAAACTCTCCGACATGCCCGGCAATGATGCACGAGCAGTTGACAGGGATATCCAGCCTGCTGAGAGTTTCCGAGACATTGATGCCATTCCCCCCGGGCTCATAGCGGGTATTCATCGAGGGGACTTTCTGGTCGTCCAGCAGTTGCGTCACCTCGTAACTGATGTCCAGAGAGGGATTCAGTGCGAGCACGGCGATAGGTTCTGTTTTACTGTGTTTAGACATGGTCATTCTCGTTTAAATCAGTTTTCCTTTCAGAATCATGCTGCGGCCGGTCATCTCACGCGGCCGGGGAATATCGAGCAGATCCAGTACGGTTGGAGCGATATCCGCCAGTCCCCGGCCTATGCCGAGCTGGACATCTCCCGCGCCTGCCACCAGCAGAGGCACAGGGTAGCCGGTATGTCGTGTATGCGGCTGTCCGCCGACAGGATCGACCATCTCGTCGCAGTTGCCATGGTCAGCGGTGAGCAGGACGCTCCAGCCATGTTTCAGTGCGGAATCAATGATCCTGTGTCCCTGCAGGTCCAGGGTCTCAACAGCCTTGATAATTGCCTCGGGAATAGCCGTAT
>JAUXDV010000028.1 GCA_030620735.1 Gammaproteobacteria bacterium | reverse complement strand
GCCGCTCTGCAGAGGTGCTGGGCATCAGACGCAGCACCATGCGCAAGAAACTCAAACATTACAATATCGACTGAACACTTCAGCGGAGAACCCCCATGTCTTCAGCCATAAGCCGCGCGCTGTTAAGCGTTTCGGATAAAACCGGAATCGTGCAGTTCGCCCAGGCGCTGCATGAGCACAGTGTCGAAATTCTCTCTACCGGCGGCACCGCCAAACTTCTCGTCGAACATGGCGTGCCTGTTATCGAGGTTGGCGACTACACCGGCTTTCCGGAGATGATGGATGGCCGCCTGAAAACCCTGCACCCGAAAGTGCATGGCGGCATTCTTGGCAGGCGCGGCATCGACAATGCCGTCATGGCTGAAAACAGCATTCCTCCCATCGACCTCGTTTGCGTCAACCTCTATCCATTCGAAGAGACCATCTCCAAACCAGACTGCGATCTTGCAACGGCCATCGAGAATATTGATATCGGCGGGCCGACCATGCTGCGCGCTGCTGCAAAAAACCATGCATCGGTCGCCGTCATCGTCAACAGCGATGACTACCAGGGCGTGCTCGACGAGATGGATGCGAACAACGGCTGCCTCTGCGACGAAACCCGTTTCAAACTGGCGACCAGCGCCTTCGAACATACGGCCCGTTATGATGGATTGATCGCCAACTACCTGGGCGCCATCGTGGAAAACGGCAAAGCCGAAGGACTGCCGCGCACTTTCAACATGCAGTTTCGCAAACAACAAAGCATGCGCTATGGTGAGAACCCGCACCAGGATGCAGCCTTTTATGTCGAACAGCACGCGGGGGAAACCACCATTGCCAATGCCGCACAGTTGCAGGGCAAAGAGCTCTCCTATAATAATATTGCTGACACCGATGCGGCGCTTGAATGTGTCAAGCAATTTAGCGATGCCCCGGCCTGTGTCATCGTCAAGCACGCCAACCCCTGCGGCGTCGCCTATGGCGACAACGCCCTTGAGGCCTATGACAAGGCTTACACAACTGATCCCGAATCTGCTTTTGGCGGCATCATCGCCTTCAACCAGGAGCTGGATGCGGAAACCGCAGAGGCGATTGTCGATCGCCAGTTCGTCGAGGTGATCATCGCTCCCTCGATTTCAACAGCTGCTGTCGAAGTGGTTGCTGCCAAGAAAAATATCCGCCTGCTGCAATGCGGCCAATGGGGAGAGCCGCAGCAGCGGCTCGACTTCAAACGCGTCAACGGCGGGCTGCTGGTGCAAAATGCCGATCTGGCGCTCTACAATGAGCTCAAGGTCGTCAGCAAACGCCAGCCTACGGAAGAGGAGATGCGGGATCTGCTGTTTGGCTGGAAAGTGGCCAAATTCGTTAAATCCAACGCCATCGTCTACGCTGCCAACAGCATGACCATCGGGGTCGGCGCCGGCCAGATGAGCCGCATCAACTCCGCCCGCATCGCCGGCATCAAGGCCGAACACGCCGGTCTGCAGGTGCAAGGCTCGGTGATGGCCTCAGACGCCTTCTTCCCCTTCCGTGACGGCATCGACGCTGCTGCAGAGGCGGGCATCAGGGCCGTGATCGAACCCGGAGGCTCCATGCGGGATGACGAGGTCATCGCCGCCGCCGATGAGCACGACATGGCAATGCTCTTCACCGGCATGCGTCATTTCAAGCACTGATCGCCTTGGAGGATAGGGTATGACGCAGAAGATACATCCAACAGCTTGCATCGCTGCCGGGGCGAAGATGGGTGAGAATGTCGCGGTAGGCCCGTTTGCCGTTATTGAAGAGAATGTGACCATTGGCGACAACAGCCGGATTGGTTCTCACTGCGTGGTGCAACGCTATGTAAAGATGGGTGAAGGCAATATCCTGCATCCTCATGTCGTCCTGGGTGACACACCACAGGACACCAGCTTTGATGCGGATAGCGTATCCTGGCTGGAAATTGGCAATCGCAATACCTTTCGCGAGGGCTTTACGGCGCACCGTGCTGCAGTTGTTGATGGCGCCACGACAATCGGCTCCGACTGCTTTTTTATGAACAACAGCCATGTTGCTCATGACTGTAAAGTCGGCAATTACACTGCTTTCGCCAATAATGTTGCAATCGGCGGCGTGGTGGAAGTCGGTGATAATGTCTTTATCGGCGGCGCTGCCGTTGTCCATCAATTTTGCAGGGTGGGCTCCTACGCCATCATACGCGGCACAACGGGAGTCTCCAAAGACGTCATCCCGTTCATGTTGATCGGCGGCTTTCCAGTCAAACATTACCGGCTGAATGTAATCGGCTTGAGACGGGCAGGCGTCACCGGTCAACGCTACAAGGTATTGTCCCAGGCTTTCAGGTTGTTAAAAAAGAGAGCCAGTCTGGATGATCTCGAACAAACCGAGGAGTTGCTCTACTTGAAACAGTGGTTGGCCGCCGACAGCAAGCGCGGGCTGCATGGCTTCGTCGATGTCAACAAAACAGCAAAATAGTAATATCACCACCATTTTGATTTAAATCAACAAGAACTCCATTTCACCGTCAACCTCTCTCTGAAAGGAGTAGGATTATCAACATGATCCGCTCTGCACTAGTAATTTCTCAATAAGCCCGTGTGAACGCCGTCATTGCGAGGGAGCCTAAGCGACCGCGGCAATCTCCAACCTGGATTGCCGCGTCGCCTCCGGCTCCTCGCAATGACATCTGTTATAACAAATGCATTCACTGCACGGAGTTATTGAGAAGTTACCTGCACTCCGTTGTTCAACTAACGGGGAAATCCTGGAGATATTGACATGAGAAAACATCGGCAACTCCCCGGCAGTTTGCTTCTCCCCTATTTCACATTTCTCACTCTCTATCTCTTGATATCCGTGCTTGGCGGCAGCGCAGCAGTTGCCAAGCATGAGCCAACCATCGAGATGGGCATCTCCGAATACTCCAAAACAGATCAGGATCATGCCGTTCCCGCCAGGGCCGCTGACGGCGACAGCAAGTCAACCACCGACCACGCCACACTCAAGGAACTTGCCGGCCCGTTTTTCAGCGGCCCCGAAGTCACTAAAGCCTGTCTCGAATGTCACAACAAGGCTGGAGCACAATTCATCAAGAACAAACACTGGACATGGAAATACACCCATCCGGTCACCAAACAAAAACTCGGGAAGAGTGTTCTGGTAAACAATTTTTGCACCAATGCGCGCGGCAACGAAGGGATGTGCGCCCAGTGCCATGCGGGATATGGCTACAAGGACGACTCCTTCGATTTCAGCAACCAGGAGAATATCGACTGCCTGATCTGCCATGAGTCCACGGGCTCCTACTACAAAACACCCAACTCAAGCGGCAATAAAGCCTGCTCCATCATGTTCGAGGGCAAGCAGCCGATCGAGTGGGCCAAAGTGGCGCAAAGCGTGCGTATGCCCGGGCGCAACAACTGCGGCAAGTGCCACTTCTATGGCGGCGGCGGTGATAATGTCAAACATGGCGACCTCTCCTCTGCACTCTTCATGCCGGACAAAACAGTCGATATCCACATGGATGCAGAGGGTCTGGATTTCAGCTGTGTCACCTGCCATGTCGGCGAAGGTCATGAGTGGGCCGGCAGCCGTTATGAGATGACGGTCGATGACAAAGTCGGCACGGGAAAGCCGGGGATGCCTCGGGAAGTCGCCACCTGCGAGAGCTGCCATGACGCCACGCCGCATGACATTGCTTCCATCACAGGCAACAAACTCAACAGCCACACCAGCAAGGTTGCCTGTGAAACCTGCCATATACCGGAGATTGCCAAAGGCGGAGTCGCCACCGAGGTGGAGTGGGACTGGCGCACCATGGGCAAGCTGAAGGATGGTGAAGGCTTCAAGTTGAAAGAGTATACCCAGGGCGACGGCAAACATCGCGCCACCTATAAATCCATCAAGGGTGATTTCAAATACGCCGAGAATATCAATCCCATGTATGCCTGGTTTGACGGCACCATGAACTACACCACGATTGACACAAAATTTGATCCGGCTAAAGGGCCGGTCGAGATCAATAGCTTCTCAGGCTCGGCAGATGATCCCGGGTCGCGCATCTATCCCTTCAAGCGCATGAAGACGACCCAGCCCTATGACAAGGGCAATAACACCCTAGTCTACATGGAGCTGTGGGGAGATACCGACAGCGCCTTGTGGGGGAACTATGATTTTGCCAAATCCATCAAGGCGGGGATGGAAAAATTCAATCTCCCCTATAGCGGCGAATGGGGTTTTGTCGAAACGCACTCCTACTGGCCGATCAACCACATGGTCGCTCCCAAAGAGAACGCGCTGGCGTGCAACGAATGTCACTCCAGTGAGGGACGGCTTAGTCATATTGATGGTGTTTATATGCCGGCAACCGGCAAAAACAGGTGGCTGGATATCATTGGACTGCTGGTTATCCTCGGTACCCTGGGAGGCGTACTGGGACATGCGGCAATTCGCGGCATTGCCACAAAACGGAGGAGAAGCTAATGGCGAACCAAATGCCGACGAGCACCCATACCATACAGGTATACAAGCTTTTTGAACGCATCTGGCACTGGAGCCAGGCTGCATCCATCTTCGTCCTGATCTTTACGGGGCTGGCGATACACGGTACGCACAGCCTGATTGACTTTGGCACTGCGGTTTCTGTGCACACGGCAGTTGCGCTTGCATTGCTGCTGCTGTGGGTATTCGCCGTCTTCTGGCTTTTCACCACCGGACAATGGCGGCACTATATTCCCACCACCAAAAACTTTCTGCAGGTAGCGCGTTATTATGCCTTCGGTATTTTCAAAGGTGAGAATCACCCTTACCACAAAACCTATCTGCGCAAGCACAATCCCTTGCAGGCCATGACCTATCTGCTGGTTAAAATCGTAATATTTCCCGCTATCTGGATATCGGGCATTGCCTATTTGCTGGTGAGCATCGGTCAGGGAGATTTTCTTGGCGGTATCGGCATGGAGTACATCGCCCTGTTTCACTCTGTCGCAGCAATCGCAGTGATCGTCTTCATCATTGCCCACATCTATCTGCTGACCACCGGACACTCCTTTATAGAGCATGTCAGGCCAATGATCACAGGCAATGATGAGGTGGAGTTAACCGTTGAAGAACTCGCCTTCATCATGTCGGATGAACCGCAGAAACTGAAGGTCGATTCGAGTGACGAATAAGAGAAGTTGGCAGTTGGCAGTTGGCAGTTGGCAGTTGGCAGTTGGCAGTTGGCAGTTGGCAGTTGGCAGTTGGCAGTTGGCAAAAGCCTAATCGAAACATTGCCGTCTGCAAGCCTTTTTTTTGCTGCAATCAGTAACTTTTTTGTTATTTTTACTGCAAACTGAAGACTGAAGACTGCAAACTTTCTTTTGTTGTTTTTACTGCCAACTGCATACTGATAACTGCAAACTTTTCATAAGCTTTTCACGATCTCCAGTAGCGCATCATCGTCCCACTCCCGGGCTCCGACTGCCGTATAGCGGATATTCCCCTCTCCATCGAGCACGAAGGTGGTTGGCAGCCCTTTTACCGGCCACTGCCTGATGACCTCTCCGCTTTGGTCAAGCAGCACAGGAAAGTCGATCGGATAATCTGCGCTGAAGACAAAGATCGTATCCTCATCTTCTCCGACATTGATCGCCAGCATGGAAACATCATCTTTTACCTTGCCCCAGGCGCGGTTCATGGACGGCATCTCTTCACGGCAGGGAGGGCACCAGGTGGCCCAGAAATTGATGATCAGCGGCTTGCCCCGATAGTCGGAAAGCCGGTGCTTGTCACCATCCACGTCAACAAGCTCGAAATCGGGAGCCGGCTGCGCCCCCTTGTAGGGCGTCAATGACTGCTCACCATATGCAAATGCCGACCAGCTTAACAGCAGCAGCATCCAATGAATCGTGACCTGGCGCTTCATCTATCTCTCCTCAGCACATTGAATTCCTCTGATCCATGCCTCTTTTTCAACTCCCGCTACAGACCAGACGACCTTGAGATCAAAATCCCGGCCAGGCGGAAGAGCGAAGCTGGTCATGCCCCAGCCAAAATCTCCCGGCGCAAAATCCTGCTGCGTGGGGAAAGTCGCCCAGCGAAAGGCGAGACGCGCTGTATCGCTAACTTCTCCAGCATGCCATTCACCATCCCATTGCTCCTTGAGTTTAACCGCTTTTTCCACGCCATTGTGCAGCATGCGCCACTGCTTCAGATCCACATCAACAGCGCCTTGCACACTCTTCTCAGTGATGTTGCGGCCGATCGTCTGCATGATGCAGGCAGTGGCAATACGATTTGCGATCTCTTTTGAGAAACCACGCGCCAGAAAGAAGGCCCGCGTCTGATCCGGCAGCAACTGCGTCAACTCCAGCTCAAAATTCCCGTCATCCATTTTCCAGCTGACAAGGGCCGTCTGTTCATCGACTGATTGAGTCACTCCAGCCATAGCAGGCGCCGCAATCAGCATGGCACAGAGTAAGAAACCACGGAGTTGCAGACTAAGGGAACAGATCATTCATCCGTGCTGTTTTTCGAGACGCCTGAATCAATCGCCGCCTGCATCACCGCCGGAGCAACATGCTCTTTGAGGCGCTGATCCAGTGGTTTTGGAATGATGTAGTCCGGGCCAAAAGCCAGTGACTCGAGCCCGTACGCATCCAGAACCTGCTGCGGCACAGCTTCATGGGTGAGATCCTTGAGGGCATTCACCGCTGCAATTTGCATGGCGTCATTGATGCAGCAGGCGCGGGCATCGAGTGCGCCGCGGAAGATGAAGGGAAAACCCAGCACATTGTTAACCTGGTTGGGATAATCACTGCGTCCGGTCGCCATGATCAGATCATCACGCACCCCGGCGGCAATTTCAGGACGAATTTCGGGAACCGGATTGGAGAGCGCAAACACGATTGGCCTCGGCGCCATACTCGCCAGCATCTCCGGTGTAATCAACTCCGGACCTGAGACCCCGATAACAATATCGGCGCCATCCATCGCCTCTTCCAGGCTGCGCCTGCCGGTGTCAGCAGCAACACCCCATTTGTAGGGATTGAGATCCTGGCGGCCAGTGTGAATCACGCCTTCACGGTCAATCGCAAGGATATTGTCACGGTGGGCTCCCAGGGAACAGAGTAGACGGATCGATGCGATGCCGGCGGCGCCCGCGCCAATCACCACGATATGTGAATCTTCGAGTGCCTTTCCCTGCAGTTCAAGTGCATTCAACAATCCGGCGGCTATAATAATTGCGGTGCCATGCTGGTCATCGTGAAATACCGGAATATCGAGCTGCTCGATGAGCGCCTGTTCAATCTCAAAGCAGTGAGGGGCGGCGATATCCTCCAGGTTGATGCCGCCGAAGGTTGGCGCTATACGCATCACCGTTTCGATAAACTCCTGCGGATGCTCGGCATCGACTTCAATATCAAACACATCGATATCGGCAAAATGCTTGAACAGCAGCGCCTTGCCTTCCATAACAGGTTTGCCTGCCAGTGCGCCGGTATTACCCAGTCCAAGCACAGCCGTGCCGTCGGTGATAACAGCCACCAGATTGCCTTTACCGGTGTAGAGATAGGCATCCTCGGGGTTGTCTGCAATACGCCGCACCGGCTCCGCAACTCCCGGGGTATAGGCCAGCGCCAAATCATTCTGCGTCTCCGCCGGCTTGGTTAGAGCGATGGCCAGTTTTCCCGGAACAGGTTTAGCATGGTATTCCAGTGCGGCCTGGTTGATTGCATAATCTGCATCCTGTTTGCTCATAGTGCTTTACCCAATATATTTTGTGGATAAAAAAAGGCGCCCCTGAAGGCGCCTTGTGTTTCGTCGACAACGTACAAATCAACGACTGTAGCGTTTGCGGAACCTGTCAACACGTCCACCACTATCAACGACTTTCTGCTGTCCGGTATAGAAAGGGTGGCATGCGGAGCAGATATCCAATTCCATCTCGCCGCTTGTATTTGTAGAGGCAGTCTCAAAGCTGTTGCCACAACGACAGGTCACTTTGATCGCCTTGTATTCAGGATGTATATCTGCTTTCATCGCATTAATACCAATAGGAATTTCATCAAGAGGCGGGATTTTACAGAAATTGGCTGCAATGCGCAAATATCAAATCAATGAATCTACGATTTACCACGAAGAGCGCGAAGGGAAGAACTCTATCTTCATAGTAAAAAGCGCATCTGCAGCTCTGTAGGCTGCGACTCGAAATCCCTGGGAGCCTGTCCTAGAAAAAATCCAGCATGAAGCCACTGACATCTGCAGCGCTGCTTTTCATGACAAAACTGATGACATGCTCCTCATCCGGGGCCATTTGACTCATGACAACTGATGAAGGCAGGTAATCACGTGCGTGAAACTGGTTTCTCGCCTGGATTACACCTTGAGTATCAGTCAGTGAAACCTCAATCAGTGGAAATGGCTGTCGACGCGATGCATGATTCATCAAACCCAGCTGCAATCGATAGAGTCCCTCCTGCCCCTCAACATGCGTGAAAACCCTGTTCGTCAAGGCGATCATCTCAGTACTGTGTATCTGCGGAGGGGTATAACCCAGGCTTTTGAAAGCAGCAGCAATAAAGCCAATCTCAACAGCCTGACCGCGATAGAGATAGAGAACCTGGGCTGCCAACAGCAGCAGCATTACAACCACTCCTGCCGAAAAGGGCCCGAATGCATCTCCTCTTTTCGTGGACCCCGCATCAGATGATGCAAGCAAACGCTGTTCCAACACATCTTTTTCGAGCGCATGCTGATCAATAACGGCCGGACCTGAAGCGCTCGCTGCCGCACTTTTGCTTCGCACTCTGACGGAGTTCCGGGCTTTGATTCTCACTCTATTTCAGCTCACCACACCCTGACACGCGTGACCTAAACGTAAGCCAACCACCCCTCATGCGCGGCGCTGCGGCCATGCACCGCGTCAAAATAGAGGCTTTGCAGCTGCTGTGTTAGCGGCCCGCGGGAACCGGCACCGATGGTGCGTCCGTCCAGCTCCCGGATTGGCGTCACCTCAGCTGCAGTGCCGGTGAAAAAAGCCTCATCGGCAATGTAGACCTCATCTCTGGTGATGCGTTTTTCGACGACTTTGTAGCCCAACTCATCCGCCAGCTGCATGATGGTGCGGCGCGTAATGCCATCCAGCGCCGATGTCAGATCCGGACTGTAGATCACGCCATCGCGCACGATAAAGATATTTTCGCCGCTGCCCTCCATGACATAACCCTCGGCATCCAACAGCAGCGCTTCGTCATAGCCTGTGTCAATTGCCTCCTGCAGGGCCAGCATCGAATTAATGTAGTTGCCGTTTGCCTTGGCGCGGCACATGGTGATATTGACATGATGGCGCGTGAAAGAGGAGGTGCGAATACGGATCCCCTGCGCTAAAGCGTCATCACCGAGATAGGCGCCCCACTCCCATGCGGCAACCATGACATGCACCTTGAGGTTGTCGGCGCGAATTCCCATCCCCTCGGAGCCATAAAAAGCCATGGGGCGGAGATATGCCGAGTCGAGATTGTTTTCCCTGACCGAGTCAAGCTGCGCCTGATTCAGGGTATCGGCATCAAACGGGATCTTCATCTGCAGAATATGCGCCGAGCGGAAAAGGCGATCTGTATGATCCTGCAACCGGAAAATAGCTGTCCCCTTCTCTGCATGATAGGCGCGCACGCCCTCGAAGACACCCATGCCGTAATGCAGCGTGTGGGTTAATACATGCACCTTGGCTTCACGCCAGGGAACCATCTCGCCATCGAGCCAGATTACACCATCACGGTCTGACATGGTGGTCATCGAACATACCTCTTTGTAAAATTATGAGTGCAGGGCGAAATATTATACTGAAACTTTGATCGATTGGCTTGAGTCCTGTGAAACATTTCAATAACTCTGCAGATTGCTTTCAAACACATCGGGATGTTAAGCGATAGTGCGTCCAGTATGACCCTTGAAATCATTTTTAACCACGAAAGGCTCGAAATCTTCAAACCTGTTTTTTCGTGATTTTTGTGTATTTCGTGGTTCATTTTTTCAAAATCGCCGGAATCACTGATACGCTGACTCAATCATCTCTCGTGTCAGGATACCGTAAATATGATGAATTCCCGGTGCTGTCTGACGTTGCACATAAAGCGCTTGCAGCGATGACTGATCAAGGATTTCCCGTGCTTCAAGCAGTGTCGCCCGGATATGCACTGCATGAATTTCAAGGCGTCTTCCCGGGATACCCATCAGGTCAATGGTGCGTTTATCTTCATCCTCATTTTCATCTTCATCTTCATCTTCCCGATCCACATAGCTGGCCAGATCCACTGCACGCAGCAAAGCGGCCGGAGACTCCTCGCCATTAATCAATATCCACACCGGCCTGGTCTTCAGTACGGCTGCCGCCTGGTTTTTATCAATAATCGCATCGCTGCGCACAAAGGATTTATTCATGACGCCGGCAACACCTATGCGACGCAGTGCAGCATGCACCGGACTACTCGTGTAATCCATACCGCTGGCTTTGAGCATGGTGATAAACAGCGACTCTTTGCCAAACAGCTCGCTGGATGTCAACGATGCAATAACAACAACGAGCATGCCCGGCATGATGATTCCCGGGCTGTAAGTCAGCTCCATCATGGCGACCAGAGCAGCCAGAGGAGCCTGCAGGCTGGCCCCCATCATGGCTCCCATACCCAGCAGCGCGAATAAGCCATGGTTGACTTCAAAACCCGCCAGTGCACTCAAGTGACTGACGAGACTGCCAAGCATTGCACCAATAAAAAGTGAAGGCCCAATCATCCCTCCCGGAATGCCCAACCCGATACAGGCAGAAGTTGCAACCAGCTTGCCAATCACCAGCAAAGCCAGCAGCAACATCCCGATGCTGCCGGCCAATGCATGGTCTACGCTGTCATAACCGATGCCCATCACCTGCGGCAGCAGCAGGCCGAAGAGCGAGGCGGTAAGAGTCGCCAGCAACAATCGCTGCCAGTGCTGCAGGACTCTGGCGTGATGTGCAATCGTCTGCACCAGCTGGATGAAACCCGCTGAAAGGCCGCCGGCAGCGACCCCCAGCAACAGGATGATAAAAACACCCGACAGATTACTCAGACTCATCGAAGGCACATCAAATGCAGGTGTATTCCCAAACACTGCAACAGAGACCAGTGTAGCGCTTGCAGCAGCGAGGATCACCGGAATAAAGCTGGCCAACGTGTACTCCAGCATCACCACTTCCAGTGCAAATATAACACCCGCGAGCGGTGTATTGAAGGAGGCGGCAATTCCTGCTGCGGTGCCGCATCCCACCAGTGTGCGAATCGTGTTGTTTGGCAGTGACAGCCACTGCCCCATGAGACTGCTGCCGGCGGCGCCAAGATAGACGTGGGGGCCTTCGCGGCCAACAGAGAAACCACCGATAATTGCTGCAGCGGCGCCAAAGAACTGCAGTAGAAAACCGCGCAGTTTCAGATAACCCTGGTGATACGCCATGCGTTCCATCACACGCGCCACACCTAGCACGTAAATACCCTTGCCTCCCCATCGGAAAATGGCGATCAGGATCAGTCCGCCCGCAAGCGGCAGCAGCATACGCGCCTGCCAGCCAAGCGCTTCAAAATTCTCACTATCCCCGCCCGGAAAAAGTGCGGCCTGGCTCTCTTCAACCAGCAAACGAAAAGCAACAATCACCAGACCGGAAAGAATCCCGGCAGCACAACCAAGCACGGCAAGCGGGAAAAGCGCATCCTGCTTTGCCAACTGCAACTGGAGTTTCTCCAGATTGCTGCGCCACCAACGAGCGATCAAATTTTCCTCCTGTTAATCACAGAACTATTTAAAGGAGTATGAAAGGGCATGAGCAGGATGGCTGAGGAGAAAAATCAATAGCCAATTCCTCCATTTTGGTTCCCAAGGGCGAATTGATTAACGGTCAATTGAATTACTCCAGAGGAGGCGGCAAAGCTGATTCTTGGTTCGTTTCTGATCGCGGCGGGCTTTCTGAAACGCGCTATAGAGGATGATGAGAGAATGTAATCAGGAAAACTCTAACGAATACACCCGGCAAGATAGCAAAGCTACCAGCCCGCCTCTTTTCTAAGTTATGCAATCTTTCCGTGAAGATGAATATCTTAGCACAGGGAAAATACTGATTGGCGGACTCATTACAACATGAGTCATGCGGGAAAGAGATATGGCTATATCGCTAATGTGACTCGTATAATTACAAATTTATAACTACAATTCAGGGCATATCGACTGGGACGAGCAAAAAAAATAAGCGAAACCAGGCAAAACACGGGGTGAGCTTCGAACTCGCCCAGCTTATTTTTGACGATCCGCATCAAGTGTATATTCAGGATCGGCACGAAAGCGGCGAGGAGCGGTGAAGCGATGCGTATTATCTCTGCACGAACCAGACATGAGCGGCAGCAGTATGAAAAATATACCGGATAAGATGGCGAAAGAACTGAATGAACTGGCAGAACTGCCCGATGAGCAGATTGATACCAGTGATATCCCGGAGATCAAAGACTTCAGCAATTCTGAAATCGGACGATTCTATCGCCCGGTAAAGAAGCAAGTGACGCTGCGCCTAGACGTAGATTTGCTTTCCTGGTTCAAAGGGCAGGGCGGGAGATACCAGACACGGATCAATGCGGTATTGCGTGAATTTATGGAAACACACAAAACCACCTGAATAGGGAAGCTAAAACGCCTCCTCATTCATAAGGTATTCGAATGGCAGGTCAATACTCATTGCAGTCATACCTTCGCAGGAATACAATCCCTTTTATCAAGACTATGCCACCCCAATCGGCGGCTGAAAGTTCCTTTCGCTTGAAATCAGGAGGCACAACTATGCGTAAGCGAATCATCACCTCAGTTCAGCAAGAAACCTCGCCTCCTGAGCTGGAATGGTTGGATCTGGATATGCTCGCGGAGGTAGAAATCACCTCGGAGGATGCCGCTCACCCAATTGAGTCCGCGTTG
>JAUXDV010000142.1 GCA_030620735.1 Gammaproteobacteria bacterium | reverse complement strand
GCCGGGGATTTGGAGAGAATGGTGCTGAATTTCGGCTTGGCAGCGGTTTTTCCGATTTCACCCGGCAGCATTATCCAGGTAATGATCAGCACAACAAGCAGCGTGCCGGCCAAAATTATCAGAGCGCCGCTGAAACCCGCAACCGAGAGCAGCAATGCGCCAATGAAGAATCCGGCGCCCTTGAGAGTATTCTTGGAACCGGTCAGCACAGTGACCCATTTAAAGAGGGTAGTTGTAGCGTCCTTCGGCAGCATCAGTTTGACGCTCGCCTTGGCGCTCATCTTGTTGAGATCCTTGGCGATGCCGGAGAGCGCCTGCGCCGCCATGACATAGGGAATCGACAACCAGGATGGATCGACCGCCAGCATCCCGAGTGCAAAGACTTGCAAGGCCATACCGATATGCATGGTCGCATTCAGGCCGATGCGCGCCCCTAGCCAGCCGCCGACCAGGTTGGTGACAATGCCGAAGAATTCATAAAAGAGAAACAGCGATGCGATCGCCAGCGGCGTATATCCCAGCTGGTGAAAATAGAGCACCACCAGCATGCGAATGGCGCCGTCGGTGATGGTAAAGGCCCAGTACCCGGCGGTGATAAGCAGGTAGTTGCGAAAGGATTTTGCCTGTGTCATGGGTGTGGATTCTACACCAGCAGGGAGACTTTTCGATGACATGTGCGCAACATATCGCTCGTTCCCGCCGTTCCCGGTGAGAATGCCAGGGTATTGGTTCAAAGCACGATCTGAATCCCTACGCAGGAGCCGGGATCAAGAAAATGATGAACAACTATCATGCAATTTGTTAGTATCTTGCATTCACCGGATAATCATCATTTAATACACAGCTAACAGGTTTTGCAGTGTTGCTGCAACGATACGTACTTTTTACTGTCACAGGGAGAATCCATGACAGATCAAATTAATGATCCAGATCCACAGGAAACTCGAGAGTGGCTCGATGCCCTCGATGGCGTCATCGAGAATGAAGGCAGCAAACGTGCGCATCAACTGCTGGAAAAACTCATCGACAAAACACGTCGTTCCGGTGCTTATTTGCCGTTCAGTGCGAATACCGCCTATATCAATACCATTCCTCCCCACAAGCAGGAGCCGTTTCCCGGAGAGCGCGCCATGGAGCGGCGCGTACGGGCGCTGATTCGCTGGAATGCGATGGCAATGGTGGTGCAGGCAAACCGCATCTCGACAGAGTTGGGTGGACACATCTCCAGCTTTGCCTCCAGTGCTACGCTGTTTGATGTCGGACTGAATCACTTTTTTCATGCCGCCAGCGATGATCATGGCGGCGACCTGGTCTTTTTCCAGGGGCACTCTGCGCCAGGCATCTACTCGCGGGCCTATCTCGAAGGGCGTCTGGATGCGCAGCAACTCTATAAATTCCGCCAGGAGGTTGACGGCGGCGGGCTCTCCTCCTATCCCCATCCGTGGCTGATGCCGGAGTTCTGGCAGTTCCCGACGGTCTCCATGGGACTGGGACCAATCATGGCGATCTACCAGGCGCGTTTTATGCGTTACCTGCATGATCGCGATATCGCCAAAACCGACAACCGCACCGTGTGGGCTTTCCTCGGCGATGGTGAGATGGATGAACCCGAGTCGCTGGGCGCCATCTCCCTGGCCGGACGCGAGAAGCTGGACAACCTGGTATTTGTTGTCAACTGCAACTTACAGCGCCTGGACGGGCCGGTGCGCGGCAACGGCAAGATCATCCAGGAGCTTGAGGCGGTATTCCGCGGCGCGGGCTGGAATGTCATCAAGGTCGTATGGGGAAGCTATTGGGATCCGCTGCTGGCGCGCGACAAGGATGGCTTGCTGCTCAAACGCATGGAGGAGGTTGTCGACGGCGACTACCAGGCCTACAAGCGGCGCGGCGGCGCCTATACCCGTGAACACTTCTTCGGCAAATATCCCGAATTGCTGGAGATGGTCTCCAATATGTCGGATGAGGATATCTGGCGGCTCAATCGCGGTGGTCACGATCCCCTGAAAGTCTATGCGGCCTATGCGGCGGCGATGGAACACAAGGGGCAGCCGACAGTCATCCTGGCGAAGACCGTCAAGGGTTACGGCATGGGGATTGCCGGTGAAGGTCAGAATACAGCGCACTCGCAGAAGAAGATGGGGGAGGAGGCGCTGCGTTCATTTCGTGATCGTTTCAACATTCCGATCCCTGATGAGGAGATTGCCTCGGCGCCATTCTACAAACCTGCCGAGGACAGCAACGAGATCAAGTATCTGAAGAAGTGTCGCGCCGCCCTCGGAGGTCCTTTTCCGTTGCGCCACACTGAAGTCGAGACGCTGGAGATACCGCCGCTGGAGAGCTTCAAGACACTGCTTGAAGATAGCGGTGAACGCGAGATGTCTACTACCATGGTATTCGTACGTTTTCTCAGCATGCTGATACGCGACAAGAAAATCGGCAAACGTGTTGTACCGCTGGTGCCTGATGAGGCGCGCACCTTTGGCATGGAGGGAATGTTCCGTCAGCTGGGCATCTACTCATCATCCGGCCAGGTGTACGAGCCGGAAGACTCTGATCAGCTGATGTACTACCGTGAAGACAAGAAGGGGCAGATACTGCAGGAGGGCATCAACGAAGCGGGCGCCATCTCCGAGTGGATTGCCGCGGCGACCGCCTACAGCAATCATGGTGTCAGCATGATTCCTTTCTATATCTATTACTCCATGTTCGGTTTTCAGCGTGTCGGCGACCTCGCCTGGGCCGCCGGTGATATGCAGGCGCGTGGCTTTCTCATTGGAGCCACAGCCGGGCGCACCACCCTGGCCGGTGAAGGCCTGCAGCACCAGGACGGCCACAGTCTGCTGCAGGCGGCTACCATCCCCAACTGCGTCTCCTATGATCCGACCTTCTCCTATGAGTTGGCCGTGATTCTGCATGACGGTATGCAGCGCATGTATGTAGAGAAGGATAATATCTTCTACTACGTCACGGTGATGAACGAAAACTACCGGCAGCCTGCTATGCCGAAAGGGTCGCAGGAGGGGATTCTCAAGGGAATCTACAGGTTCAAAAAAGGCGGCCGCAGGAAAACCCGTGTACAGCTGCTGGGATCCGGAACCATTCTGCGTGAAGTGATAGCTGCAGCCGAGTTGCTGGAGAGTGATTTCAATATCTCGGCGGATATCTGGAGTGTCACCAGTTTTAATGAACTGCGCCGCGACGGCATCGATGTGGAACGCTGGAATATGCTGCACCCGCAGAAGAAGGCAAGGGTTGCCTACATCAGCAGCCAGTTGGCGGAGAGTGCAGGCCCGGTGATTGCCGCGACCGACTATATGCGCACCTACGCGGATCAGGTCAGACCCTACCTGTCACAGCACTATGTGGTGCTGGGCACTGATGGCTACGGCCGTTCCGATATGCGTGAGCCGCTGCGCCGCTTCTTTGAAGTCAATCGCTACTATGTCGCCGTGGCTGCTCTGAAGGCGTTGGCGGATGAAGGGCAGATCGACGCCAAAGTGGTCAGCAAGGCGATCAAGCAATATAAAATCGATCCGGAAAAACCCAATCCGGTCACTGTGTGATACGCAGGGAGAACTCATAGAATGGCAATAGATGTCGTAGTTCCGGATATTGGTGATTTCGCCGATGTCGAGGTGATTGAGGTACTGATCAGTGTCGGTGATCAGGTAGAGGCGGAAGAGTCGATCCTGACGCTCGAGAGTGACAAGGCCACCATGGAGATTCCATCTCCTTTCAGCGGCGCTGTTACACAGGTAAAGGTTGCTGTGGGTGATCGCATCAATGTCGGTGATCTGGTCGCGCAGATGGATGTGGCTGACTCCAGTGAAGCGCAATCTGCTGCGGTAGAGGAGATTAAACCGGAGCCGGCTGCTGCGCCTGCAGCGGTTGAATCCCCGCCCGCTGCAAAAGCCGCTCCCGCTGCCGCCACACAACGTCTGCCCGGTGAAAAAGAGCACAAGCCTGCTCCGGCGCCGGCAGAGCCGCCGAAACGCATCACCAGCGGCAAGGCGCACGCCAGTCCCGCTGTACGGCGATTTGCTCGCAAACTCGGCGTGGATATCACAACTGTCGAAGGCAGCGGTCCCAAGGGGCGCGTAACCAAAGCGGATGTGCAAAACCACGTCAAGCAGGTTGTTGCCTCCCACGACCGGGCTGCAGCGACGACCGGGGCGGCAATCCCGGCAATTCCTGAGATCGACTTCTCAAAATTTGGAAAGACCGAGACGGTTGAGCTGGGACGCATCAAAAAACTCAGCGGCGCGCACCTCAAGCGCGCATGGTTGAATATCCCCCATGTCACCCAGTTCGATGAAGCAGACATCACCGAGATGGAGGCCTTCCGCAAGGAGAACAAACCTGAAGCGGAGAACATGGGCATCAGGATGACTTTCATGCCGTTTTTGATGCGTGCCTGCGCCAAAGCGCTCAAGGAGATGCCTGAGTTCAACAGCTCACTGACAGCTGATGCAGAACACCTGGTGATGAAGAGTTACATCAATATCGGCATCGCTGTAGATACCCCCAATGGACTGATGGTGCCGGTGATTCGCGATGTGGACAAGAAGGGGATCTACGATCTGGCTGCGGAGCTGATGGAGCTCTCGGGGCGGGCCCGTGAAGGGCAGCTCAGCGCTGATGATATGCAAGGCGGCTGTTTCAGTATATCCAGCCTCGGCGGCATCGGTGGTGTGCAGTTCACGCCGATCGTCAATGCGCCGGAAGTTGCTATTCTCGGCGTCTCGCGCGCCGCCATGAAACCGGTGTGGAATGGAACCGAGTTCGAACCGCGTCTGATCATGCCGTTCTCGCTCTCCTATGATCATCGTGTCATCGACGGCGCCCAGGGTGTGCGTTTTACCACCTACATCAACAAACTGCTGAGCGATATCCGCCGGTTGTTATTGTAGGTATGACAGGCGACTGGATATACGCTGGGCCGTAGGATGCTGCTGAGGAACGAAGCGCATCGATTGCGGATTTACACGACAGATGCGGAAGCTTCGCAAGCTCACCACATCCTACGTACGACTATAATGATTTGCCCAATTGAATGAAACCGAGGACTCCTCATGAGCAACACCATTGAAGTGACACTGCCGGACGTTGGTGATTTTGACCAGGTTGAAATTATCGAAATACTGGTTGCTGTCGGCGACCAGGTTGAAGCGGAAGATTCACTGCTGACGCTTGAGAGCGACAAAGCAAGCATGGAGATCCCTTCTCCGCATGGCGGTAGAGTCACTCAGATCAATGTGGCTGTTGGGGACAAGATCTCAAAAGGTGATCCGGTATTGATACTGGAGCAGGCATCTGATTCCGCACAACCAGCTGCAGAAGCAGAAGAAAAACCTGAACCTCAACCTGATGCCGCTGTGCCATCTGCCACATCCGATGCCGATATCCACGCTGAAGTGCTGGTCATAGGCG
>JAUXDV010000092.1 GCA_030620735.1 Gammaproteobacteria bacterium | reverse complement strand
CGATTTTCTGATTCGACACGGCTGGCTGCAGCCGCATGAACCCGATTATGTGGAACTGGCGTCCGGACTGACTCAGTCGTGAGACGTGAGTAGCGAGGACTGAGTGGTGAGGCTGGTTGCGGTCACTCAGTCCTCAGCACTCATTACTCAGCCCTATCTTTTACCTCAGTCCTCAGCACTCGCTACTCAGTCCTCAGCACTCGCTACTCAGACCTCTCTTTTCCCCCGGTGCTCTTTTTGAATTGTTCGAAGCGCTTCGCAACAGCGCTGTTTTTTGCTGATTGTCTCAGAGTTTTCATCAAAGGATCACGCACTCCGGGGATAAACAGCAAATCTTGCAATAGCTGATCAAAACCCTGCTGCTCGATCCTGTCATTGGCGAGCGCTTGCAGAAACATGCGCGCAAATTCAGGTTGTTGCAACAACTCCCAGGCGCGTGCAGAGATTGCAGCGAGCACTTCTATATCGCTTGCCAATGTTGGATGCTGCAGCACCGATTCAAAAGCGGAGTGCTGGATTGAAGTTGCACTGCTGTTGGAGAGCGCCCGCAGCAGCGCGGCGGTTTGCAGGATGTCGGGCTTTATAGTCTGCAACTGCTGCCGGAGAAGTTGCGCCAGTGGTGTTGCGATGCTGTGCGGAACCTTTTCGTTTTCCAGACAGTGGCACAGTGCAATGAGAGGTTCCGGCGGCAGATGGGGGAGGGCTGCGGCTATACGCTCTTCATGTTGAGCATACCTGGCTGCAATATCGGCAATTCCCTGGTAGCCGACGAAACTCCACTGGTCCCATCCCGGCTTGCCATCGAAGTAGTCCATGGCATGAGCATAGAAGCGTGACGGCTCCCGGTTCAGATCAACTGAAACTTTGGCATGGAACACGGCAAGACGATCTTCCCGTGGTTTAAATGTGCAGGGGTTGTCTTTCAATGCGTCCTGCAGCTGATTGGCGTCACTCTGTTGTTGATTGTAGCGCCACGCCTCGAGCAGGCGCCGCAGGAAATAGTCGCGGGAGGGCTGCACCAGTTTTGCCTGTTCATCGAGCGGCAGGTGCAGAAACCAGATCTGTACCTGCTGTGCGCCATCACTCTCCATGAGCAACCCGAACCAGGCCTGACGCATCAGGGGAGCAGGCCAGCTGATCCCGGCATTTTCGAATTGTAAAAATTGTTTGCGCTCTATTTTTTTTACACGCCTTCCCATATCATAGAGACGTATGCGGACGCCGGACTCCTCCAGCAGCTGTATCAGCGTCGATGGCGCTGCAGATTGGTTCGTCATTTCATCCACGTAATAATATGATGCACCAGCTCATCGGCATCATCTTCACACACACAGCGTCCCTTGATGCTGTTGCCGGATCGCATCACGCTCTCCGTATTGCCCGAAACCAGTGGATGCCACTGCGGCAGATCTTTTCCCTCCTGCAGCAACCGGTAGGCGCAGGTGGAGGGCAGCCAGTAGGGATCATCGAGGTTGTCAACCGTCAGGGTAACGCAGTCAGACACCAGCCTGGAGCGGTTGCGGTAATCTGTGCATTGACCACTCTCCACCTCCAGCAGCCTGCAGTGCACATTGGTGAAATAGATCTCCCGCGTCTCCTCGTCCTCGAGACGATGCAGGCAGCACTTGGCGCAGCCGTCACAAAGCGCTTCCCACTCATCGCGGTTCATCTCATTGAGAGATTTGTTACGCCAGAATTCCGGCTCAAGATTAGACATAAGGGAGGTTTGGGGAGGTTTTAAGTTTTTAGGTTTTAAGTTTTAAGTTTTAAGTAGATTAGTGCTACTATTTTAACCTGAAAGCAAGACGCCAGCGACAGATGAGTATCGCTTAATTGCCGCGCAACTCCAAACCCTGACGCTCAATCGATCACCTAACACCTAAAACCTACCTATGCCCGTATACCGATCCCACACAACCACGCATGGCCGCAACATGGCTGGAGCCCGCGCTCTGTGGCGCGCCACCGGCATGAAAGATGGCGATTTCAGCAAGCCCATCATCGCAATCGCCAACTCCTTCACGCAGTTCGTTCCGGGCCATGTGCATCTGAAAGATATGGGACAGCTGGTCGCCAGGGAGATCGAAAAAGCAGGCGGCGTCGCCAAGGAGTTCAATACCATCGCGGTCGATGACGGTATTGCGATGGGCCATGACGGCATGCTCTATTCACTGCCGTCGCGCGACCTGATCGCGGATTCCGTTGAATATATGGTCAATGCCCACTGTGCCGATGCGCTGGTGTGCATCTCCAATTGCGACAAAATCACTCCAGGCATGCTGATGGCGGCGCTGCGATTGAACATCCCTGTGGTGTTTGTCTCCGGAGGGCCGATGGAAGCTGGCAAGGTGACTCTCACCGGCAGGGGCGAGATCAAGCTGGACCTGGTCGACGCCATGGTCTCTGCGGCGGATCCGCATGAGAGCGATGAAGATGTTGCTTCCATCGAGCGCTCCGCCTGTCCCACCTGCGGCTCCTGTTCGGGAATGTTTACCGCAAACTCGATGAATTGCCTGACCGAAGCGCTGGGGCTGTCACTTCCCGGAAACGGCTCACTGCTGGCGACACATGCCGAACGTAAAGAGCTGTTTCTTGAGGCCGGACGGCTGATCGTCGAAATCAGCAAACGCTACTACGAAGAGGATGATGCATCCGTATTGCCGCGCAGCGTCGCTTCTTTTGAAGCCTTCGAGAATGCCATGACGCTGGATATCGCCATGGGCGGCTCAACCAATACCGTGCTGCATCTGCTGGCTGCAGCGCACGAAGCAGGTGCTGATTTCACCATGGAGGATATCGACCGTCTCAGCCGGCGGGTTCCGAACCTGTGCAAGGTGGCGCCATCGACACAGCAGTATCACATGGAAGATGTGCATCGGGCAGGCGGCGTCATCGGCATCCTCGCCGAACTCGATCGCGGCGGCCTGATACATCATGATATTCCGACTGTACATAGTGTCTCTGTGGCTGCAGCCCTGGCCGAGTGGGACATCATCGGCAATGGCGGCAGCGAAGCAGTCAAGACCCGTTTTCTCGCCGCTCCCGGAGGCGTCCCCACACAGGTGGCTTTCAGCCAGAACAGGCAGTGGCCAGATCTTGATACAGATCGCTCCAACGGCTGCATCCGCGATGTGCAGCACGCATATAGTCAGGATGGCGGGCTTGCTGTGCTCTACGGCAATATCGCCGAGAAGGGCTGTATCGTCAAGACTGCTGGTGTAGATGCATCCATTCTCAAATTCAGCGGCCCTGCAAGAATCTTCGAAAGTCAGGACGATGCTGTTGCCGCCATTCTCGATGACAAGGTCAAGGCGGGCGATGTCGTACTGATCCGCTACGAAGGCCCCAAAGGCGGTCCCGGCATGCAGGAGATGCTCTATCCCACCAGTTATCTAAAATCGAAGGGGCTGGGAAAGGAGTGTGCATTGATAACAGACGGGCGTTTCTCGGGCGGCACCTCCGGACTCTCGATCGGCCACGCCTCACCGGAAGCGGCAGAGGGTGGCAATATCGGCTTGGTGGAGGAGGGGGACCGCATCGAAATCGATATTCCCAACCGCACCATTCGTGTCGCACTTACGGATGAGGAACTGCAGCAGCGTCGTGAAGCCATGGAAGCAAAAGGGGAGGCTGCCTGGATGCCGGAAAAACCGCGCAAACGCTTCGTCAGCCAGGCATTGCAGGCATATGCGGCAATGACTACATCGGCGGCTTATGGGGCGGTGAGGGATGTTTCGCAGCTAAAGGGGAAGTTTTAGATGGAGAGGTTTTAAGTTTTAGGTGGTGTAATGCGCTGCGCTTATTACACCCTACACTCCGGGATGTAATAGTTATTTTCTTTCTTCGACTGGCATAGCCGATGATTTCTGCTATAGTTAAATTACGCGACGGATCCTAAAACCTAACAACCTAAAACTTAAAACCTTCCCCCATGACCCTGACTGAACTTCGCTACATTATCGCTGTTGCCCGGGAACGCCATTTTGGACGTGCTGCGAAGTCCTGCTTTGTGAGTCAGCCGACACTCAGTGTTGCTGTCAGAAAGCTCGAAAATGAACTTGAAGTTGCGATTTTTGAACGCGGCAAGGGAGAGATCACTGTTACCGATCCCGGCATGAAGATCGTTGAACAGGCGCAGCGCGTTCTCGAGGAGACCAACAAGATCAGGCAACTCTGCGAGCAGGGCAGGGATCAACTCTCCGGGCCGCTTAGAATCGGCGCCATCCATACAATCGGTCCCTATCTCTTTCCCGAACTCATTCCTGACCTTGCGGAGCAGGCGCCAGGGCTGCAGCTGGCCATCGAAGAGAATTACACAGCAACATTGTCGGAAAAACTCAAGCATGGTGAGCTCGATGTGATCATCATTTCACTGCCATTCTCTGAATCCGGTATTGAAACGGCTGCACTTTACGATGAACCTTTCGTCGTGCTGTTGCCATCCTCGCATCCACTCTCTGCAGAAGAGAGCATCGAAACCACGCAACTGCAGAATGAGTCTGTCCTGCTGCTTGGCAAAGGGCATTGTTTCAGGGATCAGATTCTGGAATTTTGCAAGGAGTGCGGGCACAGCGGAGTCCTTGGCGACTCGATCCAGAGCAGCATCGAAGGAGGCTCGCTTGAGACCATTCGCTATATGGTTGCCTCGGGACTGGGGATAACCGTGCTTCCTTGCTCCGCAGCAGGGGCCGATAAATTCTCCCAGCGGCTGTTGCAGATCCGCCGTTTCAAAGGAGAGCAGCCGCAACGGACGGTAGCGCTGGCCTGGAGAAAAAGTTTCACCAGGCCTCAGGCAATTGAGCTTTTGAAGAATGTCATCACATCAAATCTGATGGGATGCGTGAGGCCAGTCTAAATCCCCCTTATATTCACCTCAATCACCATGCAGGACTTATTGCAGATTCACAGAAATGAATTGTAACCTACTGTTATTCAACTATTTAGAAAATCTTATCTATTCTGCATTTACTTTAGTCACGATATCGACACACTGGTTGATGGTATTGTGAATCGTACACAGATGCGCGGCCCTCTCTACCGCCTTGACACGCTTGTCAGGCAGTTCCGGCCAGCTGATGTCCATCTCGATATCACTGATACGGGTGGGTTTACTGCCATACTCCCAACTTAATTCCATAGTAATGTCATGCACGGGCAGATCCAGACGCATGGAGTAGCTCTCAAGCACCGCAAATGTACAGCGTCCCAGTGAGGCGACAAACATAGGCATGGCGCCAAAATAGTGCGCTTCAGTCTCAACTGAGATCTCGATCACATCTTCTTCAAAGTCAGACATCTGGATTTTGGTTTCTTCTATCAGGTGAATTTGCATCTTAATCCCGGCGTAGCGCCTGCTGTTTTCAAAGTAGTAGAAGGGTGGTGCTGAACTCTGTGAAGCACATCAGAATGAACGCATCGAACAAAGCCGCATACACGATTTAACATAATATACATTATGCGCAATAACAGCTTGCGATTTGTTTTATCCCATCAGTTGTGGCTATCATCTAGCGCAATCACTGAAAAGTGCGCTGCTGTACCTTTTCTTATCAGCCCTCTGTCATCAGTGACGAGCGTAGCCCCCTGTTCGCGCGTCAAGGCAAGATAAATACAATCGCAAACAGGATGATCGATCGTATGGGCAATTTCGAAGGCTTCGTTAATAAGTGCTGCTGTTGGCGCAAGGTCAAGGAGTCCAGGCAGAATGTTAAGAACTTCCTGAGCCAGTGGCAGATCAATTTGCCCCCTTCGTTGCTGCTTCCAAAAAACATTTGCCACTTCAGCAAGTAACCAGTCAGGGGCGATGAGAGCATCACGTTGATCCAGCAGAGCGCGGGCAGACTCATGCCCCTCATCAGGAACAAACCACTTTACAGCCACACTGGCGTCAATGACCATGTTCAACGGTCGCGGTCCTCACGAATCAGTGTTGTACTATCAGCTTGCCAGAGTCCAGTTAACTCCTGCTTGATAGCATCGACTTTGGAGAGCAGATCACGCCTGTGGGGGTGACCGCCGGCCACATTATTAAGAATCTCACGCAGTTCACCTTCCAGTGAACGGTGATGCAACTTCGCTATTGCCTTCAAGCGATTAATCGTATGGTCACCTAGATTTCGAACAAGAACCTGACCCATGAAATCACCTCATTATGAGTGAGTAAACAGTTGATAGCAAAATGATGACATCATGGTGTGTGCACGGCAAACCGTATCAAATTTTTCATGGTTGAAAGCCTTGTAAGATGCAGGTTATTTTTCCGATGCCGCCTTTTCGTTCTCAGAGGCTCTATCCATGATACTGGCGTAGATACCTGCCATGCGCGCCACCATCTGCTGGTATTCAGGATGTCTGTCAATCAATGCCTTGTTTTCAGAGAAGGAATCAAAAACATCCTCCAAAAATTCGATGTCAAAATCATCAAGCAACTCGCCCCTCTCCACCTTCTCTTTCAAATCAAGCGCCCTGGGGAGCCGTTGTTTTTGCCCCCTCTCCATGAGTACTGCGAGAAGCCCCGCGTCTTCCGGATGTTCGTTCATCTGTTATTCCACCTGAAATTATAGATTAAACCAATTAGAGAGCATAGCAAAACAGATAAAAATAGCGAGACTTTCAGCTAAGCAAAAAAAAACCGGCAACTCAATGCCGGTCTTTTCCAGGGAGTGGATGATAGTCCTGTTAATTCAGGCTATTCGTCCCTGGATGGTTTGTTTGCGACCCTGACTTCCACCTGGGTCACACCTTTACTCAGCGACATGTTGTCGCGATTTTTTTCAACGGTCTTTTCACCAATTCCCTTGATATTGCTCAGCTCCTCGATTGATTCGAATTTTCCATGTGTATCACGGTATTTGACGATCTCCTGTGCTTTTACCATGCCGATGCCATTGAGATTTTCTGCAAGTGCAGCTGCGTCAGCCTTGTTGATATTGACAACATCAGCAAGAACAGGCGTTGCAGCAAGCAGAAAAAAAGCGATGGATAGAATACGTACGATTTTCATAATAAATCCCTCTTATATTGATTATCTCTCCCTGTACGACCTGCTCTTCGAATGAAAATCAAGCCGTGAGCTAAATCTATACCATAATCAGGCTTTTGTATAGCTGTTTCACCGTATAATCACAAATATTTTTCAATCTCGAGGGAATAACGTGAAAGAACGTAAAGTTGATGTTGCGATTATTGGTTCAGGCAGTGCGGGCCTCTATGCACTTGGAAAGGTCAAACCGTCAGGCAAATCGTTTGTGCTGATCAACGGCGGTGAAGCCGGAACGACATGTGCGCGGGTAGGCTGCATGCCGTCCAAGGCGATCATCCAGGTTGCTGAAGACTACCACCGCAGGAGTATCTTTGGCCGCTATGGAATCGATGGCCATCAGCAGATGTCTATCGATACGGCTGAAGCGATGGAGCATGTGCAGGACTTGCGTGATACTTTTGTCGATCGCGTACTCTCCAACAGCA